>JBARIB010000588.1:0-2158 GCA_049799535.1 Allostellaceae bacterium
AATCCCGCTCCTGATAGGAGAACCCCTATGGGACAATACCACCACCCTGTCTGCATCGAAGCCGAAGAGGGGCTCAACCCCGCCGGCATGGACAGCGGGCTCAAGGAAGGTGAACAAGGCTTTAGCCGCCCCAGCACCCCCAACGCGATCGTCGCACTCGTCTGCGCCCGCGGCGGGAACAGGCCGGCAGACTGTTCGCAGTCGCCGCTGATCGGCCGCTGGGCCGGCAAGCGCGTCCTGATCCAAGGCGATTACGCCGAAGATGACGATATCTTGGGCTGGAACGGTCCGCGGCTTTCGAAGCTCTACCGCGCGATGACGCCGGTCGAGGAACGGAAGCCCAAAAAGGACTGGAGAAGTGTTCCGGCCTTTGCGGATATCACCCGCGAGGCATGCGCCTTTCTCGAAGCCGCCTGCAATGTCCGCTACTTCGAGCAGGAACAGATCTGCAAGGACGGAGACCCTCGCTCCAAGACCTACGGTCAGATCATTGACCGCTGGAAGAGCACCCACTCCGTTGCCGTCAAGCCGGTGGCCCGGCACTTCGGCGGCTGCGGCGTTGCCGAGTACGTGATCGCTGACTTCTACGACGCCAGGGATCTCGAATACTTGAAGCGCTGCGGCATGCAGCCGGAAGACGTGCAGCGCCCGCCACGCTCGGGCGACTGGCACGGCTTCTTACCGGAAGCGGTGCCGGAGGGCCAAACGCGCGTGATCGTCAATCTCGACACCTTCGAGTACATCGACCCGGTCAAGTTCGGTCAGGCTCCAACCCTGGCCGGCGTGGTCACATATGCGCCGAACGACCGCGATCTGCCGATCCTCAAGAAGGCCGCCACAGAAGAATGGCGGCAGCGGCACATCGACATCGCCGGCGGCCTTTTCGTGATGCTGTGCCATCCCCGGCGCCGCGGCGGCGGTGACATCCCCGCCAACGCTGCGGAGATGGGCGGCATCGACCAGGAACGCGCCAAATACGCCAGGCTGTTCAAGGGCGTCGAAGACGTCAAAGGACGCTGGCGCGGCGGCCATATCCTCGGCACCGGCGAGATCCGCTACGAGGATTGGCCGACGACCAAGGAAGTGCTCGAGAAGGGAACCGACATCAGCGACAAGGTCCTCAAATACCTCGTCGCCATCAGCCACTATTAAGCCAATGACCACCAAAGAGAAGCTGATGTCTCGCCTGCAGAACTGGAAATTCGTTCAAGCCATGTCCTGTGCGGACAATCTGCCGGAGAACCTACGGCAAGTGCTGGTCCGACTGTCCGATCGGTGGGGAGATACCGGTTTCAGCCGGGGCGGAGTGTTCGAGACCCTTCTCGACTACACCGTCAGCAAGTTGGTCGACGATATCAACACCCTCCCGGATTAGCCACACGCCCCCTCAGCAGCAGTTGAGGGGGCTCGTGGCGTCAGCAGATCCGCTCAGCTCTCATTCCCGACCCCACTACGCAGCCGTGTAGCGGGGCCGCGCCGTCGAGGCACTTCCCGCCTCGATGGAGAAATCAATGAGAGTCCAATTCATTGCTGTTTCGCAGAACGCGAAGACCGGCCCCATCCCCGCCTCGATTGTCGAGCGGGCATCATGCTGGCCGGGCTGTGCGCTCTACGAGAATGGCTGCTACGCCGAAGCCGGCGCCCTCGCCGTCCACTGGGATCGCGTATCCCGCGGCCTGGCAGGAGGGTCTTGGTCGGAGTTATGCGCCCAGGTATCCGCGCTCCGGCCCGGCAGTCTATGGCGCTATGCGCAAGCCGGCGATTTACCAGGATATGGTCCAGAGATTGACGGCAAGCTCCTCCAAGAGCTCATCGCCGCCAACGCCGGCAAGAAGGTCATCGCCTTCACCCATAAGCCCGTGCTCGGCGACGACCCCGTTGCTGTCGAGAACCGGCGCCTGATCGCTGCGGCTATCAAGGCCGGGTTCACGATCAATCTGTCGGCCGATACCCCCGCGCATGCGGACAACCTGGCCCAATTGAGGATCGCCCCTGTCGTGACCGTTCTCGCCCGGGCCTACGCCCGCCACGCCGTTCGGCACCGGCTCAAGAGACAGCATGATGAGTGGGCCGAGACGGTCGGCGAATGGCGAGACCGCACGGCTTCGTTGCCGAGGTATACGCCGGCCGGAAGGCGCATTGCGATCTGCCCCGCGAC
>JBARIB010000589.1:0-1606 GCA_049799535.1 Allostellaceae bacterium
ATTGAAATCACTCAACTCATTCTCGGTCAGCCTCTAAGTCCAGGTGGATGCATGATCCTGATGAAGACGCCTCCAAGGAACTCCAGGAAGCCTTTGCCGATGAGATCCGGTATTCCGAAACTGAGGCGATGGTTTCTAATCGGTTACACGCGATTAGGGCTAAAGGCTTATGACTTTGCTTCCGGTGAGATCAACATGTTGTAGCTGAAGGGTTGGTGGCCAGCGGCGATGCCGAGCAGGGAGCGGAACGCGGCGTGCCGGGTACGGCGGCGGTTGAAGCGGAAGATGAACTCGTCGAGGTAGGACTGCAGATGCTTGCGGCGCAAGCCGTGGTAGACACCCAGCGCCCAGACCTTGAGGTTAGAGAAGATGCGGTGCACCCAGGGCAGGACGATATGGGCGGCCATCTTACCAACGACGTGGGGGTGGTGTTTGACGCTGGCAGCGCCGGGATAGGCGGACCATCCGTCGGTCTTGGCGATGGCGCCTGGTGCGAGGTTGCCGGCGATAAAGGGATGCAGGCTGGCGGCCGAGTAGTCGGACACCTTGTTCAGGCGGATGCGGCCTGGGCCGGCCCCACCGTCCTGCACCTCGACGGCGCCGACGATCAGCATCTTGCCCTGGTGGCTGCGGCCACCACCGCCGGTCACCGGATCGGTCTTACCGCGACAGGGAATTTCGGTCTCGTCGACCTCAACCAAACCGGCCAATGCGGTCCGGCCGGGCGCGACCATGCTCGCGCGCAGCTTGCCACAGAGCAGCCAAGCACTGCGGTACGATCCCAAGCCGAGCTGGCGGCGCAATTGCAGGGCCGAGATGCCGTTGGAGTGGGTGGCCATCAGATAGGCGGCCCAGAACCAGGTGGTCAGCGGCAGCTTCGAGTGGTGCATGATCGTCCCGGCGGTCACCGAGGTCTGACGACCGCAGCTGGCGCATTCCCATGTCCACGGTTTGGTTTGCAGCTCCCATGCCTTGCTCGTGCCGCATCCGGGGCAGACGAAGCCGTGCGGCCAGCGCACCGCAAAGAGATACTTGGCGCACGCCTGTTCATCCGAAAAACGCTGTTGGAACTCGATCAACGAGCGGGGGAAATCGCTCACGGTGGCCTCCCGAATGGCCGATGTTCGTTATTTGTCCTACAAGATCCTCGCTCGCCACACCACCACTGATCGCGCTACCGGACGCAGAGGCAGAAGCCCTTTATGATATTGGCCTCATTAGCGAGTGGCACTACAGAACTCTTTGCATTCAAATCAGCGAAAGAGGGTGGAGAACATCTGAGCCGGACGACGCCATACCGGAAACCTCGCGGGTATGGGAAAAGGTGCTTTCAATACTTCGGCAGGAGGGCGTTTCAAAGGATCAAATCGCGCACGAACTAGCGATCCCGCCTTCTGAAATCGACAAATTAGTCTGGGGGCTTGTGACTATCGGTTTGGCCTCCCCTGTGGGGCCAGTCTATCGCTTCGCCCGGCGAGCAACGGATTTACGTGTGTGTGAAAATTAGCGTTTCCCGCTAAAGAGGCGAGCTAGTGGATTAAGTCTAACATAAGAGTCCCGAGGTGGTGTATGCTCGTCGCGGCATTGGGGGGCGAGCATGCGTGAG
>JBARIB010000590.1:0-2142 GCA_049799535.1 Allostellaceae bacterium
GTACTGTCCGTCTGGTTCGCACCACTAGGTCTGGGTCGGCGGGATACCCGCGTTCTATCAGATCTCCACCGTCGTGTGGCAATAGCGGCAATCGAGGCCGAGACCGCTGACGTGGTGCTTATAACTATACGGTACCCGGCGGGATGAAGCTTTGCTCGCTGTCGAAGCCCATCACCGGCACGACCCAGAGAGGATCACCAAAAACACGACAGCACGTGCTGTCGCGAGCAGGGCGATATTCATGAACAGTTGGCCCTCGGGCCGGGGATCGCCACCAATGCTCCGCAACCCAAACCCTGGCTGAAACGCAAGCCGGCCTTCTTGGTTCCGAAAGTTAGGGGGACGCTATCCCGCAGACGCGCCGAGGCTAAGTCAATAATCGATATCAATAATTTTCAGTACTGCTGGGTGGCTTTACCGGAATCCGAGATGTCCTAGCCAGTGGCCGCCCCCCGAAAAAGACGGTGGCTATGAACGCGGCAACAGCGAGCCCGCCCGCTACGATAGCACCGCGATGCTCTGTCGCCCACAGCTGCAGGCTCGAATTCGAGGCGCGGTCATCAAAGCGGCCATGTGTGCCCGGATCACCCGGCACAGGATCGAACAGGTTGTCAGGCTGCCCAGAGTCGGCCGTTTCGTCCGTCAGCTGTGCGCTGTAGCCCTTTCTCGCGAGATATCGATCAAGCAAACCGGGAAACATCTTGTTCGCTGCAATCGCCTCAACTGCCGAACCGCCGACCCAGACCTCACGCCGACGCGAATGAGCCGCGTAGAATATGGCGTCAGCGGCGATTTCGGGCTGGAAGATCGGCGGCACCGGTTGCGGCCGCCGGCTCATCTTGTTGCGCGCCCAGTTGAACTGCGGGGTATTGAGCGCCGGCATCTGCACCATCACGAGATGCACATCCACGCCATCATGCATCAATTCCGTGCGCACGCTGTCTGTAAAGCCGCGGATCGCGAATTTCGCGCCGCAATAAGCCGATTGCAGCGGTATAGCGCGGTAGCTGAGAGCCGAACCGACCTGCACGATCGTGCCGCGGTTACGCGGCCGCATGCGTTTCAAGGCGGCCATCGTGCCATAGACAAAACCGAGATACGTCACCTCGGTAGCCCGGCGATACTCGTCCGGTGAAATGCGATGAAACGGAGCGAAGATCGTCGCCATCGCGCAATTGACCCAGATGTCGATCGGCCCGAATTGGCCCTCCACCCGCTCGGCCGCCGCCTCGACCGCATCGGGATCAGAAACATCGACAGGCAGGGTGAGTGGTGTTCCCCCGGCCTTCTCGACCTCCGCCGCAGCAGCCTGCAGTCCCTGAGTGCCACGTGCGATCAATCCAATCTGCGCCCCTCGCGCGGCGAAGGCGTGAGCAGTAGCGCGCCCGACGCCGGCCGATGCTCCGGTGATTACGATGGTTTCCGCCATGAAACATCTCTCCAATGAGCCGAGACCAGTGGCCTTCGGTTCAAACATAACGCGGCCAGATGTTCGCCAGCTGCAAAACTGCGCGGGCAGATTCCGCGTGGGTAAAGGCCATCGGCATGTTGCCAAGCAGCAGCCCCGAATAGCTGTCTGCCTCCCTCAGAGAAGAGCCCTGTGTCACCAGTCAGGGCCTCGACTCGTCGCAGCATCGCCTCGGCGTCACCCTGTCGGTCCCATAAGCGCGTACACCGTAGCCAGCTAGAAACAGCGCGGCAGCAGAACGCCTCTCCGTCTGCAAGCGAGCCGGCGCAGCATAGCGCGCCGCTGATAGCCCGCGGATCGAATTCCCGATGACCGCAGCATTGCGTGGTCAACTCGGCTTCGCCGTCGCCGCTCTGCCAGGAGGTGACCAATACGTTGTTGTCCTGCAGATTATACTGGACGCCGGCGGCACCGCCAACCGGCCCCAGCCGCCAATAACCTCCGAGTTCGGGATCCAGGAGCTTGCCAAACACCGGGACCCCATCGAAGGCCGGCAGGCAGAGCCACTGGACAGTGCCGTCTGCGGCGATGACCGCGGCCGTTTGGCGATCCCCGACCACGTCGAGACCAGCAATCGGCGGAAAGCTATTCCCGACTTCCGCGCCGTTGGAAACTTGTAGTGCGTCCTGCTGAAAGCGCAGATCAGGAGGCATCGCCATCCGGGCTATGTTTGC
>JBARIB010000591.1:0-6822 GCA_049799535.1 Allostellaceae bacterium
CCGATTTGATCGCCGCGATGCCGGCCAGGCCGAGCCCTGCTTTCGATAGGGCGTCCGGATCGGCGCTCATCACCTCGCCGAAGCCACCAAAATGAGCGAGGAGCGACTTGGCCGTTGGCTTTACATCACCTTGCGGGTTGGCGGCGAACAGTAACACTTCGAGCAGCTCGTAATCGGGCAGGCTCTCGGCGCCAGCGTCGACCAGGCGCTGGCGGAGCCTGCGGCGGTGTCCGTAATAGTGCGGCACATCGATGACTGCTTCGGCAAACTCGGTCCTGCCTCGGCTGGAGGCTTCGGGGAAAGGAGTCAACGCATCCTCGCCCTTTCCCTGGCCGTCGGCGCCATAGACCTCGCGGCACAGCGACCTCACACGATCATGATCGGCTGCGTCGAAGACCCATATGCGGCGCCTGGCGTCCCATATTCCGCCAAGGCTGCGGGCTCGCGCGGGAAATTTAGGATGGTAAGGACTGCTGACCGCGATGCGGCCGTCCGCCTCTTGAACGATCGACAGCGGCATCGATGCCCCGCTTTCAGCCTTCCGATCAGCTGATCCTGAGACCGGGATAGTTAATAACGCGTCACTCTCGAGACAGAGCATCGGCCATAGCGGCGTCGGCCTCCGGTGGCGAACCCGCTGCGATCCGCTATTGGAGAACTTTGAAGCCTTCCGGGAAATACCCCTGCTGCTGCACAGCGCCGCCGAACATCGGGTTGAGGAGCAAGTTTGCCGATCCGGCAGTTGAATACAGGCCGTTTTGGCAGTTGAAATAGGGCGAGACGAAAGTGTTGTGTGTGACCGCGTCGTGGAGGTTCACAAGGCACCAATCGCTCTCCTCGAGGTCGAGGGCTTGCAGCGTGTTAGCGAAGGTATAGCCGTCCCCCATGTAGATGGCCCAGCCTTGGTGAGCCGCCGCCGCTCCCCTGATCGTCGAGAATTGCACCTGGTTGAGCCATAGCGCTATGGCGCCCGTGCCCGCATTCGCGACTGCGAAGACGTCGGAGTTCAGCAGATACCCGAGCAAGAGGCCCGAGCCCTTGGCGTTGTTCACATCAAGCTGCTCGATTTTGATCGAGTTCTGCGCGTCCGCGAGGGTCCAGTCTCCTATCACCGCGCCCCATCCTGAGTTTGCGTAGACATGAAGAGTGCCGGCGAGGTGGAAGTAGAAGCAACCCTTTGGAGACTGGCTGGAGCCGCCCGAGCAATGGATGTAGAGGACGGGCGACACTCCGGCGGCCGCGCCGTCGAGGATCGCGCCGTTGGCTTGAACCTCGATCCCGGTATCTGCGGCCTCTGCGTAGTCGATGTCGATCGTAGAGCCGACCTTGTAGCGCCCGGCCGGGATCACCAGCGGTACATGCTGGCTGACCGCCTCGCGAGCTGCAGCATTGATAGCGGGCGCGCTGTCGGCGGCGGTATCGGGCGATGCGCCAAAGCACGTAACGTCGGCTTGCCGGCTGTTCGCTCCGCATTCGGCTAAGGCTGAGGTAGACGACAGGGCGAGAAATAGCGCTCCACTGATTGCCGCCAGCTTCATCGAGATCGCACCTAGTCGGGCACGCAATGTCGAGGAGCCTGTGCTGGCATGCGCGCCTCATGCCAGAATAGGGTTAATGAATGATTAGGCCTGCGCAGTTGGACCGGTGTTGGGTCGACGCGGCCCGCGCCGGAAAGACTCCCGCCTCAGCCGGGTTCTCGCGCCCGCATAAATCGGGCGACGGCGTCTGCCTCGGCGTCGTTCTGGGCCTCGAGTGCGGCGATGACCCCCATGCGGTCCGCTACTGGCCGGTTCTGGCTTAGCTTGTACTTCCCCTCAAGGCGGGTAACGGCAATCTCGACGCCAATGATACCTTTCAGCATCTGCCGAAGGTAGCTTTCGGGCAGATCCTCTATCCGCCACGGAACCGGGTTACGGACTTCGTGACGCTCGGAGAGGCGACGCAGGATCCCGAGCAGCCAATCGGGGTCTTCAACGAGGCGCCCTTCGCCGTAGGCATGCACATCGACGTAGTTCCAGGTCGGCACGCTCGGGGCGGTCGCATACCAGCTCGGCGAGATGTAGCTGTGAGGTCCGTGAAAAATCACGAGCCACTCGCCGCCGCCGGCGAGATCGTCGACCTGGGGGTTGGGGCGTGCGAGGTGACCGTGAAGATGCAGTTGCGTGCCGTGCCTCTCGACAAGGAACGGAATGTGGCTTGCCACCAAGCCGGCAGCCCCACCGCTAATGAGCAAGCCGAAATCGTAGCGCTCGATGTGCTCGATCAGAATTTCCGGACGCTTTTCGGTGAAGGCAGGTGGCAGATAGACCATCCCAATCATCTCCCGACGTCGAGCGGCATCAGCTGACATGCCCGATTACGGGGGCCGCCAGCAGAGCCGCTCCGCATAGGACCAGAAGCATCCCGGAGCCGCGGTTGATCCAGGTCAGATAGCCTCGGCCGAAGGTCCGAAACAGGACCCCTACCCCGAAGCTGAGTGCCAGCCACCATAACAGCGAGCCCAGCCAAACCCCGAACACCAATATCGCCGCCCGCAGGAGCGTCACTCTCCCACCGGCGAACCCGAAGGCGGCGAATATTCCGACAAAGGCAAGGATCGTTATCGGATTGGTGAGGGTTAGCGCAAACGTCGAAAAATAATACCGTAAAAGGGTCTCGGCGCGCGGGGGCTCGGCGTTGGGTTGAAGAGCCGGAGCGGCGAGCAACGCCGAGCTTCCCGCCAACAGCAGATAACACCCGCCGGCTACTCGCAACCATTCTTGATAGTCGATCAGCCAGTCGGAAATGAAAGTCAGGCCGAAGGCCGCGATAAATCCAAAAATCGCATCTGCGGTAGCGGCGCCCAATCCGGAGATCAAGCCGGCGAGCTTGCCGCGAAAGATCGTCCGGCGCACGCATATGACGCCGACCGGGCCGACCGGGACGGCGATGATGATGCCGACCACGATGCCTTCCAACAAAAACACCAGGAGCATCTCGGCGGTCCCGGGCAACATCGCCGACAGTCTCCGAAACCGGCAGAAACTGCGCAACCCGAAATCCAACCGCTGCGCCCCGGCGAAACTCGCGCTATGGTATCGATCATTGCCAGTCTTCCGAGCCGCCAGAGCCCGCCGATGACAGATACCGATGACGCCTACTGCTTCAAGTTTGTTTCGATCGACGGCGAGCCCTTGCCTCTTGAGGCATGGCGCGGCCAGCCGGTGCTCATTGTCAACACGGCTTCGTTCTGCGGGTACACCCCGCAATATCGCCACCTCGAGGCACTATGGCAGCGTTATCGGGACCGGGGCCTTGTCGTGCTCGGGGTGCCGTCCAACGATTTCGGCGAGCAGGAGCCGGGCTCCACGGGTGAGATCAAAGAGTTTTGCAAAACCAATTACGCCGTCGATTTCCCGCTTGCCGAAAAATGTCGGGTGATTGGCGCCGAGGCCCATCCGTTCTACCGCTGGATCGCCGAGTCGCTGGGTGAAGCCGGCACGCCGCGCTGGAATTTCCACAAATACCTGGTTGGACCTGATGGTCAGCTCGCCGGCGCCTGGCCGACACCGATACTTCCGACCGACAGCCGCATCATCGGCGAGATCGAGCGGCTGCTGGGCGGGCCCTCCTGAAGAGCCTACGGTTGGCGCAGCCGGTGGCAAACCTCAGGGGGCATCTTCTTCACGTTTGATCTGCTGCCACAGTGCTTCCAGCTGGTCGAGATCTCCGTCCGCCCCACCTTCGCCAGCGCGCTTCTCGACCTGGCGGAAACGGCGCTCGAATTTCGCGGTAGCTCGCCGCAGCGCTGCTTCGGGATCGATGTTGAGCTTGCGCGCGAGGTTGACGGCGGCGAACAGGATATCGCCCATCTCGTCTTCCAGGCGTAAGCGATCCGCGCCCTGATCCAGCTCCGTTCTGAGCTCGGCGATCTCTTCGCTGAGCTTCTCGAAAACCGGACGAGCCTCGGGCCAATCGAAACCGATACGCGCCGCCCGAGCCTGAATTTTTACAGCCCGCAACAGCGCCGGCAACGCCAACGCGACGCCATCCAGAACGCTGTAGGCAGCCCCCGTCGTTTGCGCGCGATCCCGGCGCTCCGCCGCCTTGTACGCCTCCCAGGCCTCGGTTTGCGCCTGCGCCGATCCGATTTGGTCGGTACCGAATACATGCGGGTGACGCCGCTCCATTTTGTCAGCGATAACGGCGGCGACGTCGTCGAACGAAAAGAGCGCCTGTTCTTCGGCCATGCGGGCGTGGAAGACGACCTGAAATAGAAGATCGCCCAGTTCGTCCTTCAACCCGGCCATATCGCCGCGAGCGATGGTGTCCGCCACCTCGTAGGCCTCTTCGATGGTATACGGGGCGATTGTCGCGAAATCCTGTTCGCGATCCCAAGGGCAGCCGAACTCCGGCTCGCGCAGCCGGGCCATGATCGCGAGCAGACGATTGAGAGGGCTCAAAGCTGGATCGTTCATCGTTTCGATCGCGTCTCTGTCATGGCTGTCCGGACCGATGGTCGCGGTGTCGGAACCCGGCTGTTCCCCGCTCACTCTGCTTGATTTGGTGGTCTGAGCAACCGGCGGCGATCGCGCGCCGGGTTAGTCGCTCCTGAAGAAACCAGGCCCGCAGCCAGCATGCCCTCGATCCGGCTCACTCGATCTCGAAGATCAGTTAGCTCTTGGCTGATCCTCACCAGGTCGGCCGAGGTATTGCGGACGCGGTCGTCGAGCAGAATTATCTGGCGGAGTGCTCTTATGGAATCGCCGTACAGGCTCACGCCGCCGCGGTCTCCTTCCGGCGTCGCCGCGGAGCTCCATGTCTTGACGAGCCGGCTAAAATTTCATGGACCTTGCGGTGAGCCTCATCGGCAATCCGTAATGTCTCGGGATGGACCTGGCTGAACACGTCGATGAGCTCCCGCAGCTCTGCCGCCTCTGCTTCGGTGCCCAGCTCGAAGGCCTGAACGGCACGTCGCACGACCTCCCCGGCGGAAACACCGAGCGCCCGCGCCTTGGAATCGAGCGCGGCGCGCTCCTCCGGGGACATCAGCACCATCAATCGAGCGGATGCGGCCATGCCTTACCTATGCATCTACATCTGCATAATTATGATATGGCCTGTCCTGGTGCGCAAGCGGGCCGCTGCGCCAGGCTGCCGGCGGGACTTTGACTAGGGAGCACGGATAATGCGCCTGTTGATCGCGATGATGAAGCACGAGACCAATACCTTCTCGCCGGTGCCGACGCCACTGGCGCGATTTCGTCCCCTCTACGGCGCAGCGGCCATTCGCGGTTTTCGCGGTACCGGCACCGGGCTCGGCGCTTATCTCGATATCGCCGAGCGCGAGGGAGCTGAGGTCGTTTTGCCGATCGCTGCCGGGGCGCCACCGAGCCGCCCGGTCGAGGACGCCGCTTATGCGCATATTACCGAGACGATTCTGCAGACGGCGGCGCGAGGTGGGTTTGACGGCATCATGCTCGATCTGCACGGCGCTATGGTCACCGAGAGCCTCGATGACGGCGAGGGCCAGTTCCTGAAACGGCTGCGTGCGATTGACCCGAAGACCCCGATTGCAGTCTCGCTCGACATGCACGCCAATCTCTATGACGAGATCATCGCTAATGCGACGGTCGTTACCGGCTATCGGACCTATCCGCATATCGATACCTATCAGACCGCCGAGCTTGCCGGCGAGATCCTGTTGCGCACAATCCGTGGGGAAGTGAAGCCGGTCATGGCGTGGCGCAATGAGCCGATGCTGCCGCATGTCATGCGGCAGGGCACCGACGACCATCCGAACGAGGAATTGCAGCGCCGCTGCGCCGCAATGAGCGCCGAGGGGGCGTTGGCGGCGAGCCTGTTCACGGGCTTTCCGCATGCCGACATCACCAATGCCGGGTTGAGCGCGGTCGTCGTCACCGACGGCGATTTGAAGCTCGCCGAAGACCTGCGCGACGAGCTGCTCGGCCGCGCCTGGGTCGAGCGCGAAGCCTTTGTCTACAAGATCGAGCCATTGCAGCAATCGGTTGCGCGCGCCAGGACCATGCCGCCGGGCCAGCCGGGCGACGGGCCGATCGTGCTGCTCGACCATTACGACAATTGCGCCTCGGGCGGGACGATGGACACGACCGTCGTGCTGGCGGAGATACTGCGCCAGGGGCTCGAGGATGTCGCTGCCTTTGCCATCTTTGACCCGGAGGCCGTCCAGCAGACAATTGCGGCCGGGATCGGCGCCGAGGTCAGCTTATCGATCGGCGGCAAGATCGCGATGCCGGAGATCCCGGTAGAGAGCCCGCCGCTGACCGTAACGGGCACGGTGAAGACGATCTCAGATGGCCGCTACCGCAATCGCGGCCCGATGGCGCGCGGCGTGCAGATGGATATGGGCCCAACGGTGGTGCTCGATACCGGACCGGTCGAGATCGTGCTGATCTCCCGTCATGTCGAGCCCTCCGACCTCAATTGCCTGCTCAGCCTCGGCATCGACCCCTCACAGAAGCGCTTTGTCATGCTGAAGAGCCGCATTCACTGGCGCGCCGGTCTCGGGCCAATGGCAAAGGCCGTTGTCGACTGCGCCGGTGTCGGCGTCTGCACCTCCGACTACGGCCAATTGCATTTTAAGAACGTCAGAAGACCGATCTACCCGCTGGATCTACCGAACCGCTAAAATGGCGGAAGACGCTGCGCTCTTCCGCCCTACACTGCTATGAAGCACGGCGACAACGTGTAGGGCGGAATAGCGAAGCGCATTCCGCCTCAATCCTGACTCGCGGACAGGAGGAAAAGATGGACGGCACTACCCAGCTTCTCGAGGCCGACCGGCGCTACCTCGTACATCCC
>JBARIB010000592.1:0-5472 GCA_049799535.1 Allostellaceae bacterium
ACCATTGCTGGTGTTCAAAACCTAAACTTGACAATGGCGCTCAGAGCCAGGTAAGACCTGCTCGAAGTTTTCTACTAAGCCATTGATTTTAATTGGTGCGGGCGGGGAGACTTGAACTCCCACGTCCTCACGGACAACAGATTTTGAGTCTGCCGCGTCTGCCATTCCGCCACGCCCGCCGCGCACGCCGACTATAGCCGCCCCGGATTGTCGGTCAACGGGCGCGGCGACGGTCTCCGGCTCTCGCTATGGACATACCCTTTCCGCGATCGGATAGTCCCCATATGGGCGCTCACCACCGCGAAGAGTAAAGTCATGGCCAGCCGCATCAACCGCGCCATCGAGCTTTTGCAGCAGGATCAGGCGATCTATTATACGGGAGGCCACAGCGGCCATGTGCTGACCTACGCGAAGGGGTGCGAGGACGCGCATATCTGGGCCGATTACATCAATGTCGGCATGGAGCACGGCGCCTTCGACATGGCCGGCCTCGCTGAATACATGCGCGGGCTCGTCGAGGGCGGCCCGACCCGCTCGGGTCACCGCACCCCGACCGTCATCGTCGAGGCGCCGGTCAACGGCACCGATCTCGCCAATGTCCGGTTCAACGCCTGGCAGTTCCGCCAAATCCTCGGCCGCGGCGTGCATGGCGTGCTGCTTTGCCAGGCCGAGTCGGCCGCGGCAGTTGCCGCTTTTGTCGAATCCTGCCGCTATCCACACCAGACAGTCGGGGTCGACCCGGCCCTGCCCTCCCCGGCCGAGCGGATGCGGGGAGCCCGCGGAGAGCCGAACAGCGGACGGCTCGGCATCGGCACCCGCGGCCGCGGCTCGGAGGCGACTGCCGCTCCGATATGGGGAATCTCGGCCGAGGAATATCTTGCGCGCTGCGACCCCTGGCCGCTCAATCCGAAAGGCGAGCTTCTCCTCGGCGTCAAGCTCGAAAGCCCGGAAGGGATTGCCAGTTGCGAGCAGATCCTAGCCGTCCCCGGACTCGGCTTCGCTGAGTTGGGCCCGGGGGATCTGGGCCTGGCGCTCGGCTACCTCGCAGTTCCGCGCGACCCCTATCCGCCAGAAATGAGCGAAGCGCGCGAGCGCGTCTTCGCCGCCTGCCGCAAAAACCGCGTACCGTTCCTCGAAACCGGCTCGCCGGAGAACATCATCGCCAAGCTCGACGAGGGCGTGCGCGTCATCGCCGGACACCGTGAAGAGACTGCCAGGATCGGCCGCGCCCACCAAAAGCGCACGATGCCGATCTGATCAAGGCTTGCTGCTCTAGACTAGCACCTCCAGCGCTTCGCCGGCCGGCTCAGCTCGCGAGCGGATGCGGCCGCGGGTTGGATCCGTCGGTGAAGCGCGTCAGGCGAAACGGCGCCGGATCGACCAAGGTCGCGTCGCCGGCGACCATGTCGGCCACCAGCTTGCCGGCGCCGGGGCCGATGCCGAAACCATGACCGGAAAAGCCGGTGGCAATAAACAAGCCTGGCAGATTGTCGACCGGCGAGATCACCGGAATGGCGTCGGGCATGACGTCGATCATGCCGCCCCAGGCCTCGGCAACCGTCGCTCGACGAAACACCGGGAAGGCGGCGGCAGTGGCTGCCCGCGCGCGATCGACGACAAACGGGTCGGGTTCGGGGTCGAGCACGCGCACCGCCTCGAAGGGTGAGCGTTCGTCCAAACCCCAGCGCCGGGGCATGCGCCACTCCTCAATCCAGCGACGCCCGACCCGGAAGCGCAATTTCTTCCAATGCAACCGTACCGCCGGCAGGTACTCGAAAAACAGCCGGAAATTATCGGGGACGAGGTCGATCGTGCGAACCCCGAGCGTCGCGACGGTATAACCACCGTCCATCCGCTTACGAAAGCCGAAAAGGCCGCCGGAGGCAGAGATTTCCGGCCCACCGTCGAGCGGCTGGGTGCGCATCACTGTGGCCAGCACTTTGAGCTGCGGCAATTCGATGCCGAGATTGCCGCAAAACAGCCTTGACCAGGCACCGCCGGCCAGAACCACCCGATCGCACGCAATGCGGCCCTTTTCCGTCATCGCCGCCGAGATATGGCCGGCTTGGGTCTCAATTCCACGCACCGCGCACTGGGTCACAAGCGCCGCGCCGTTGCGCCGCGCGGCTTCGGCAATGGCCGGCGCCGCCATTTGCGGCTCCGCCTTGCCGTCGCTGGCGGTGTACAGCGCCCCGGCCCAGTTCCCGGTCAATCCCGGCATCAATTCCGTCGCCTCGCTGCGGCTGATCAGCCGAGTGTCGAGCTGGTATTGGCGCGCATGGTCGAGCCATGCCTGGAAATGCTCGAGTTCGGGTTGGTTTTCCGCAAGATACATGATGCCAGCCTGGCGAAAACCCGTCTCCGCCTGGACCAACTCGTTCATGCCCTGCCAGAGCCGCAGGCTCTCGATGATCAGCGGCAACTCGCGCGGATCGCGACCCATCTTGCGGCACCAGCCCCAATTACGGCTAGACTGCTCGCCGGCGATATGCCCTTTCTCGCAGAGAACCGCGCGCACACCCTTTTGCGCGAGAAAGAGGGCAGTGCTGGTGCCGATAATACCGCCGCCGACGATCACGACATCAGCTTGCTCGGGGAGCTCCTCATCGGAACGAACCGGATCGACCCGCGGCGCCATCGCTTTATCGAGGTCCAGTGCGAATGATCGTCGTTCCGGGATGCCCCGAAGGGGCAGGCCCGGAATGACCTCGGTTCGTCATGTCAATCGATCGCCGCGTGCACCAGATTGGCGACCCGGTCGAGCCGTAGCGTGTGCCAGGGATCGGGCGACATGAAGTTGGTGATGTAGGTGAACGACACCCCGCTCGTCGGATCGGCCCAGGAATATGAGGTGCCCGCGCCGCCATGCCCAAAGGTTTCCGGCGCGCCGATCGTGCCGAGACCGCGGATGCGGTCGCTGTCGCCGCGCACATGCGGGCCGAGGCCGCGATGCATCGGGATGCCGCCCATCGCGTCGTCGCCGCGCTCTCCTGTGTGGCTGCGCGTGACATAGGCGATCAGCCGCGGTGACAGCAGCCGGACATTCCCCATCCGGCCGCGGCCGACCAGCATTTGGTAGAACGCCGCCATGCCGCGCGCGGTCGCGTAGCCGCCGCCGCTCGGCATGCCGGCGGCTTTGAACGCTGCGGAATTGTCGCGCGGTTCGGGGGCATAGGTGTCGGCGCAGCGCTCCTGCTCGGCCGCCGGCACGCCGACGAACACTTCCCCGGCGAGCCCAAGCGGCGCCAACACCTTGTCGCGGATGACGTCGCGGTAGTCCTGGCCGGTTACCGCTTCGATAACCATCGCCTGCGTCAGATGCGCCGCGCGCGGGTGGTATTGCAGCCGCGTGCCCGGCGTCCAGTCGAGCGAGAAGTCGCACACCTCGGCCCGCATCCTGGCATGGTCGGTCCAGGTCGCCTTGGTAACGTCCCCGCTGGGGAAGCCGGCCTGATGCGTCATGACCTGATGCAAGGTGATCTCGCCTTTGCCGCGGCTCGCGAACTCGGGCAGGTGATCGGAAATGCGGTCCATGAACGAGAGCTTGCCCTCCTCGATCAACGTCCACACCGCGCAGCTGGTCAGCACCTTGGTTTGGCTGAACAGCAGGAACAGTGTGTCGTCTGTCGCCGGCACGCGGCGGCCCTCGGTCTTAGCGTCGCCATAGCTGCGGAACAGCGCCAGCTTGCCGTGCCGCGCCAATGCGATCTGCGCGCCCGGATAGCGGCCCTCCTCGATATGCTGCCGGATCAGCCGGTCGAGGTTCTCTAGCGGCGTCGCCGCAAAGCCGAGGCTCGCGGGATCGGTTGCGGGCAACGGATAGGCGTCGGGCATGGCTCTCTCCTTCCGGAAACGCAAAGCCGGATGCTACATGACCTCTCGCGCCAGCGGGAGAGCCAAAAGTCTCACCTGTATGAACCAGTTCACGGCGCCGTCACTTGAATCGAGCCGGCATTGTCAAGTTTAGGTTTTGAACACCAGGAATGGTTGCATCCTGGGCAGAGATTGTCGGGGTATCTAAACGTCAATCCTAGCCCGATTCCCACTAAAGGTTGTTCAACTTGACAACGCGTGCGCCGGGAGACCGGCAAGGAGTAAAGAGTGCAAGTCTCTGCCAGTGAAGGCGTAGCGAACCACACTGTCCCCGAGTCATGCGCTGGAACCCGCGAGGGTTTTGGTGAAGCGTTGACAGGGGTGCGCATAGGCTGGGTATTGAGCCGCGAAAACACCACCTCTGGGACGCCGACACTGTGTGTTGAGTGGAAGGCAACACGGGCGGGCGCGCCAGCGCGAGCGCCTGGCCGGCCCGGCGCGGTCGTGGACCCCAGCATGTGCGTAAGCTCCTTGCGCGGGAACCGGGAGATCTCGGCTCCGGCCAAAATCAGTAAAATCTGGCCCGCACCGGGAAGGTGATGAGCCGAAGCCGGTGATGCACGGGGACGAGAAGTCAGACCCCTCCATAGTAGCTGGGAAGCCAGCGAACGGTGACGGGCGACCGGAGCCGGAGTTGGTGGAGCCAAGGGAGGGGGCCGAGGAGAACACGGGACAAGCCAGCACGCGCCGGACCCTGAGCCGGGCACGTGTGTCCCCTGGACTGGACCGTGTACGGACAGCTGCAAGGCTGGATAGGAAGGAACGGTTCACCGCGCTCCTCCACCATGTCGATGTTGGGCTTCTGCGCAGTGCGTATTCCTGGCTAAAGCGGGATGCGGCGCCTGGTGTCGACGGCATGACATGGCAAGAATACGGCGAGGATCTTGAGCGCAAGCTCGCCGATCTTCACGCCCGCATTCATCGAGGGGGCTACCGGGCACAGCCGTCACGCCGGCATTACATACCAAAACCGGACGGTCGGCAGCGCCCGCTCGGCATCGCAGCGCTGGAGGACAAGATCGTCCAGCGTGCGATGGTTGAGGTGTTGAACGCGATCTACGAGGAAGATTTCCTCGGGTTCTCGTACGGGCTCCGGCCCGGACGCGGTCCGCATGATGCATTGGATGCGCTCGCGGTCGGGATCGGCAACACGAGGGTGAACTGGGTATTGGACGCCGACATTGCCGGGTTTTACGATGCGGTCGACCACGAGTGGTTGATCCGCTTTGTCGAGCACCGAGTCGGTGACCGCCGCGTGATCCGCCTGATCCGCAAATGGCTGAAGGCCGGGGTGATGGAAGACGGGGAGGTGACCCGGCCAGAGGTGGGGACGCCGCAAGGCGGCGTTGCCTCGCCCCTGCTGGCGAACATCTACCTGCATTACGTCTTTGATCTCTGGGCGGAGCGGTGGCGACGCCACCACGCTCAAGGGAACATCATCCTGGTGCGCTATGCCGACGACATCGTTGCCGGCTTTGAGCACCAGGCCGATGCCGAGCGTTTCCAGGCGGAACTGCGGGATCGGTTGGCACAGTTTGCGCTGACCCTGCACCCGGACAAGACCCGTCTGATCCAGTTCGGCCGCCGAGCGGCGGAGGA
>JBARIB010000593.1:0-2364 GCA_049799535.1 Allostellaceae bacterium
TTCCAGAAGCGCGTGGTCCTCGCCGCGTTGCGGCTGCTGGAGCGCGAGACCGGGCCGGTCATCATCGAGGACTTCCCCGACGACGACCCACGCGCGCAACCCGATCCCGCCTGGCGCCAGCCGTCCATTCCTGCAGCAGGGGTCGCTGGCCCAGCCGAGGCGCTCGCCGCGCGGCTGGAGGCGGAGATCCTGGCGTTGCGGGGTGCTCATCAACATTGGGTTGAGCAACATCGCCGCACGACGGTCGGGCTCTCCGGATTGCCGATCAGCGAGTGCGGCCGGTATGTGGCCGACTGGCTGCGCGGCAGGGCGCCACCGAGCCCCCGTGCGAGCTTCTCCGCGCCATTAATGGTGCGTTTCGCAGTCGACGATGTGAAGGCCTATTGCCTGGAAGCGGCCGCCGCCGGCCCCACCAGTCCGTCGAGCCGCCAGCTCGGC
Source organism: Allostellaceae bacterium (assembly GCA_049799535.1). Classification (GTDB taxonomy): domain Bacteria; phylum Pseudomonadota; class Alphaproteobacteria; order ATCC43930; family CGMCC-115725; genus AP-15. The sequence continues at coordinate 439 of JBARIB010000593.1, forward strand.
GACTGGTTCTGGAAAGAGAGCGCGGCCGGGGCTGCGATCCATGCCCTGCGCGAGGCGCTCCAGGCTAGCGATGACGAGCGGCTCAAATTGATCGTCAGCAATTTCATGGTGCCGTCCGCGCGGGTGCGCGCAGGCTGAGGGGGCGGACATAGAGGCGATCACAGCTGCGTTTCATCCTCCGGTCTCTAGTCCAGCGGTTGCAGCACGAAGACCGGGTAACGCGGCGCCAGATCATTGAACCTAAATCCGGCAGTTGGATGATTGCGGGATGGCGCCGAAGCGGCGCAAACCACGGCGATGGGGACAGAAACGACGGGTTTGGTGGTTCACCCCGAGGGTGAGCAACCTGAGATTGAGGTGTGGTCGGCGGTCGCCGACACCTACGCCGGTCGGGTTCACGTGGAGTGGGACGCGACGGCGCCGGTGACGCCCTTCGGCCAACTGCCTTTCTTTATCGAGTACCTGAAGCAGGGCGGGTTGTTCGATGGCTGGGTCGCCGACTGCCCATTGTCGCTCAGCAGCCCGAATGCGCCGCGCAAGCGCGATCTGCTTGGCACCGTGCTGCTGTCGGTTCTGGCGGGTCATCGGCGCTACGCCCACATCACGGCGCTACGCTGCGATCGGGTGAACCCGCCGCTGCTTGGCATGCGCAAGGTGCTGAGCGAGGCCGCGGTGCGCCGCAACCTCGGCAAGATCGCGGAGGGGCCGGGGCTGAGCTGGCTGCAAGGCGATCTTGACTACTCTGTTGCGCCGCTGCTGGACGAGCCGTGGGTGCTCGACGTCGATACCACGATCAAGCCGCTCTATGGCGAGCAGGAGGGTGCCGAACTCGGCTACAATCCGCACAAGCCCGGTCGCCCGTCGCACTGCTACCACACCTACATGCTGTCGAACCTGCGCCTGGTGCTGGGTGTCGATGTGCAGCCCGGCGACCAGCACAACGTCAAGCATGCCACGGGCGGTCTGTGGTTGTTGCTGGACCGGTGGGACCGGGGCCGTTGGCCGAGGCTGCTGCGCGGGGACCTCGCCTGGGGCATCGAGCCGGTGATGGCCCAGGCCGAGCAACGCAACCTGGCTTACTTGTTCCGCTTGCGGACGACCAAGAATGTCAGTCGGGCACTGCAGCGGGCGATGGCCCAATCTGACTGGTCGGATGCCGGCCAGAGCTGGCAAGGCAAGGAGACCCGTCTGCGGCTGGAAGGTTGGAGCCGGCAGCGGCGGGTCATTCTGCTGCGGCGTCAACTGAAACCTCCGCTGGCGATCGTCGATCGCGGCGACCCGGCGCAACCGCGGCTCGGCTTTGCCGAGAGCCTGCCCCAGCGAAGGCTGGGGTCGGGCCGGATCGGCAGGTCTGGGAATACGCCGCGTTGGTGACCTCGCTCGACAGCGAGATCCTGACGCTCGGTCAGCTGTATCGCGATCGGGCAGACTGCGAGAACACCTTCGACGAGTTGAAGAACCAATGGGGCTGGGGCGGCTTCACCACGCATGATCTCAAACGCTGCCGGTTGCTGGCGCGCAGTGTGGCGCTGATCTACAACTGGTGGAGCCTGTTCGTGCGTCTCGCCGATCCGCAGCATCACCGTGAGGCGATAACCAGCCGGCCGCTATTGCTCACCGCCCTGGCGCGGCGAACCCACCATGCCGGCCAGGTGAGATTGACGGTCAGCAGCGCGCCCGGCGAGCAACATCTGGCCCGCCGGGCTTATCTGCGTATCGCCGGCTTCATGGCCCGACTGCGGCAAAGTGCGGAGCAGTTGGACGCGCTCGGGCGGTGGTATCGCATCCTCAGTAAAGCACTGCGACATTACCTGCACGGCCGGCAACTCGAACCGCCCCTTCGACTCAACCCCGCCTAAACCGCAATCCCCGGTTGTCCCATCCCACGTCAAACAGCGGAAATCCCAGCCAACTGCCGGATTTAGG
>JBARIB010000594.1:0-10921 GCA_049799535.1 Allostellaceae bacterium
GTCCACAGTTTACGCACGTCTCCATCGACGATTTCCGGGTCATTAGGGACAATCTGGGTGGGGGAAACCGCAGCACGCGCGATCGACTGGTTCCGTACTCCATGTTCACTGACCCTCCACTCGCTCACGTCGGTCTGAGCGAAGGCGAAGCACAACGCCAAGGAATCACCGTGCGTGTCGCGAGGCTGCCGATGAGCGGCGTGCGACGGACAGCGACGACGGATGAAACACAAGGCTTTATGAAGGCTCTTGTCGGCGGGAGTGACGACCGCATTCTCGGCTTCACGATGATTGGCGCCGAAGCCGGCGAAGTCATGGCCGTGGTGCAAACGGCAATGCTAGCAAATTTGCCTTATCCGAGGCTCCGTGACGCCATTCTCGCGCACCCGACGATGGCAGAGGGGCTCGATGCGCTCTTCTCGAATGTGCCGCCGCGGCCCGCAGAATAGGTGGCGCCGAAGGGGCAATCGCAATGACAAGCAAACCTGCAGGCAAAGTCGCGGTCGTGACCGGCGGCAGCGCTGGCATCGATCTCGGCATCGCCAAACGCTTCGCACAAGAAGGCGCACGTGTTTATTCACAAGGCCGTTAGGTCTGGCCGCCCGGCCTTCCCGTCAAGCTACGCCAGCAGCGGCGTCGTAACCCGCTGCCAGCTCTCGGAGGCGCGGGATCAGTTCCTCGCCATACTGAATGGCGTCCGGGCGGGGATCGTAGCCTCGGATCAACAGACTGGTGGCGCCGAGCTTGTAATATTCGAGCAATGCCTTGGCAACCGTTTCGGGTGTGCCGACCAGTGCCGTCGAGTTGCCTTGCGCGCCCGTAGCGGCGGCCAGCGATGTCCACAGACACGTGTCGTGCACCTCGGCCTCTGCGGCGGCCTGCAACAGTCTTTGCGAGCCGATATTCTGGCGCTGTGGTGCCGGAGCGCCGCGGCGATTGATCAGCACGTGGTCGAGGATGGCCCTGGCCCGGTCCCAGGCTGCGCCATCCGTTGCCGCCAGGATCGGGCGGGTAGAAAGGCTGAAGGTCGGGTCCCGGCCTGAGATCGCCGCTTCACGCCGCACGCGGTCCATGAACCGAGCCGTATCCTTCAGCGGCTCGCCCCACAGCATGAACACATCGACATGCGGGGCCAATGCCCGGATCGCCGCATCAGAGCCGCCGCCACCATAGATCGGGATATAGGGCTGCTGCCGGCAGCGGATCTCCGAGTAGGTCCCCCGGGTACGATAGAACTCGCCCTCGTAGTCGAACGGCGCGGGCTCGGTCCAGGTCCGGCGCAACAACGACATGTATTCTGCGGCGCGGCGGTAGCGGGCGTCGTGGTCGATCCAGTCGCCGTCTTTGGCCTGATCGGCGTCGCTGCCGCCGGCGATGATGTGCACTGCCAGACGGCCATCACTCAGCTGGTCCAGTGTCGCCAATTCGCGGGCGGCGAGCGGCGGCGCGACGAAGCCTGGGCGATGCGCCAGCAGGAAACTCAGCCGCTCGGTCACCGACGCGGCATGCGCTCCGACCAGGAATCCGTTAGGCGCATTCGAGAAATAGCCAATCAGCACGCGGTCGAAGCCGGCCCGCTCGTGAATGCGCGCGGTCTCGGCAATCACCTTGGCATCAAAGGGAGGCCCGGACGGCGGGATCAGCTCCGACGAGACCCGCGGTGCGATCCAGCCGATCATCTCCACAGGCATGGCAATTCGCTCAATAAGGCAGGCCGACGTAATTCTCGGCCAGAGCCGCCTGTGCCGAGGGCGATTGCGCCAGGTATTCGAGCTCGGCCATTTGGACCTTCTGGTCGAAACCGCTGCTCTCTGGGAAACGGTGCAAGAGCCGCGTCATCCACCACGAGAAGCGTTCGGCCTGCCAGACTCGGGCCAGCGCGCGGTGCGAATATGCGTCGAGCCCTTCCGCAGACTTCGTCTCGTAGAACTCGGCGAACGCCTGCGACAGGTAGTGGACGTCGCTGGCTGCGAGGTTGAGGCCCTTGGCGCCGGTCGGCGGCACAATGTGCGCCGCATCGCCGGCAAGAAACAGCCGGCCGTAGCGCATCGGTTCGGCGACAAAGCTGCGCAGTGGCGCAATGCTCTTTTCGAGCGACGGGCCGGTTACGATCTTGCTCGCCGCGTCGCGGTCGAGCCGCAATTTCAGCTCGTCCCAGAACCGTTCATCGGGCCAGTCTTCGATATTGTCGTCGAGGGGGCATTGAATGTAGAGCCGGCTGCGCGTGCGCGAGCGCATCGAGCACAGCGCGAAGCCGCGCTCGTGGCTGACATAGATCAGCTCCGGCGACACTGGCGGTGTTTCGCTGAGGATGCCGAGCCAGCCGAAGGGGTAGACGCGTTCGTAGGTGCGGATCGCGGTTTCCGGGATCGTCTGCCGGCTGACGCCATGGAAGCCGTCGCAGCCGGCAATGAAGTCGCACTCGATTTCGCTTTCTACACCGTCTTTGCGGTAATGCACGCGCGGCTGTCCTCTCGCAATGTCGTGCAGTGAGACGCCTTCCGCCCCATACATTGTCATTGCGCCTGACGCGCCGCGCGCCTCCATCAAGTCGCGAGTGACCTCGGTCTGGCCGTAGACGGTGACAGCCTTGCCGGTCAGATTGCGGAAATCGATGCGATGCCGCTCATCGCCAAAGCTGATCTCGATGCCTTCATGCACGAGGCCCTCGCGGTGCAACCGCGCGCCGACGCCCGCCTGATCGAGCAGCCCAACCGTCCCGTCCTCGATCAGGCCGGCGCGTATACGGCTCAGCACATATTCGCCGCTGCGCTGCTCGAGGATCACATTGGCAATGCCGTGTTTGTGCAACAGCTGGCCCAATAGCAGCCCAGCAGGCCCGGCGCCGATGATCGCGACCTGCGTGCGCATCCTCAGTAGCCGGCGGCATCCTCCGGCGAGTGGCCGCGCTTATAAACGAGCATCGTTCGCTCAAAGGTCATCACGACGGTGCCGTCCTGATTGAAGCCGCGGGACTCGATCGTCACAATGCCCTGCCCGGGGCGGCTCTCTGACTGGCGCTTGTGCAGAACCTTGCTCTCGGCATAGAGCGTGTCGCCGGCAAACACGGGGGCGGTCGCCTTGACTTTGTCCCAGCCGAGATTGGCGACGACCTTGGCGCTGACCGTGCGCACGCTCATGCCGGTGAGGAGCGCCAGGGTGAAGGCGCTATTGACGAGCGGCCTCTTCCACTCGCTCTTGGCGGCATAGGCGGCATCGAAGTGCACCTGCTGAACATTCATCGTCAGCAGGGTGAACCAGGTATTGTCCGCTTCCAGCACGGTGCGGCCGGGGCGGTGCTCAAAGACGTCGCCCGGCTCGAAATCCTCGTAGTAGAGGCCGGAGGTCTCGCGGTACCGGCGTTCGCCGACGGGCTTGTAGGCCGGAAGGATAGGGTTCACGCGGTGCTCTCACTAGACAGGGCCGGGCGGGCGGCGCTCGTGCCAGTCGGTGGCCTCCTGATACGCCCAGCCGATGCGCAAGGCGGTCGCCTCGTCATAGCCACGGCAGACAATCTGCAATGACAATGGCAGCCCCGTTGTCGTGAAGCCGCTCGGCAAGGCCAATGCGCACAGTTCGAGTGCGTTCACAAAACGCGTGAAATGCGCCGGTGTCGAGGCCTGGTCGACCTTGTCGACCGGAATAGCCGCGGTCTGGGTCGTCGGCGTCAACAATGCGTCGATGCCGTCGAGCGCCGCTGCGAACTCGCGCTTCGCCTGATCACGCTCGCTGAGCGCGCGCAGATAGTCGCGCGCCGAGACGCCTTTGCCGGAGGCGATGCGGGGACGAACCGCATCATCGATCGGCAGGCTCATGTCATCCACCAAATCGCCGACCAAGAAATAACCCTCGGCCCCGATAATGCGGCCGGTCAGGTCGGTGAAATCGGCAAACCGGCGCGGCAATTGCACCGTGACAATCTCGGCGCCTAGCCGCGCCAACAAATCGAGCGCCGCATCATAGGCCGCCAGAACCTCCGGAGCGACGCCGGCGCGCTCCGCTTCGGGCATGCGGGCGAGCCGCAGCCCGCGCACGCCGCGCTTCAAACTCGGCAGCGGGTCGTCCGGCACAATGCCGCGGGTGCGCGGATCAAGCGGGTCGGGGCCCTGCATTTCATTGTAGAGCAGGGCCGCGTCGAGGACCGAGTGGGTCATCGGGCCGGGCGTATCCAGGGTCGGGGCCAGGGGCAGAATGCCATAGGTGCTAACCCGGCCGATTGTCGTTTTGAGCCCGGTCAGGCCGCACCACGAGGCTGGCAGCCGCACCGAGCCGCCGGTATCGGTGCCGATCGCCCACGGCGCCATGCCGGCGGCAACCGCCACCCCCGAGCCGCTGCTCGACCCTCCCGGCGTGCGAGCAATTGCGGGGTCCCAAGGGTTCCATGGCGTGCCGCGGTGCTGATTGGTGCCCCAGCCGCCCATCGCGAACTCGACCGTATGCGTCTTGCCGATCACGATCATCCCGGCCGCGATGAAGCGGTGGGCGATCGTCGCGGTATAGGCCGAGCGGCGCTCGCGCCAGACCTGCGAACCGCCGGTCGTAATCCGCCCTTCGATCTCGATCAGATCCTTGAGGGCAATCGGGATGCCGTGCAGCGGCCCGACCCGGTGCCCCGATCGTATTGCCTGGTCCGCGGCCTCCGCGGCGAGTCGGGCTTCCTGCTCGTAGACTTCGACAAAGGCGTGGAGCTTTCGATCCTGGGCCTCGATCCGGCGCAGCACGGAGTCGACCAGATCGACAGGGGAGAGCCGGCGAGCGCCGATCTCGGCCGATATGACATGGACCGGCAATAAGGCCGGATCGTTATTGCGCGACGGCATGACTTCCTCTAACGGCGGCAATCAGGCAGCATAGGCTCGTTCTCGCCGTGCCTGTCAATTGGCCGAGATTGCAAGCGCGGGATCGAGATGGCCTCGATGGAGCGGGACAGCAAACGCAAGAGCTTGCGGCTGTCGCGGTTGCGCCCTATTCGCTTGCTGTTTGCGGTTGCCGTGGTCGGTGCTTGCGGGATTTCTCCCAGCTTTCGGCACGGCAGCGGATTCCCCAGCGCCCTCGGCATAAGGCCAAGCTATGGTCCCCCAACAATCAGCGCCGTCCCCAATCTGGCGGCCGCCAGCCCGCTGCTGTGGATGCCGGGTCTCGACGAGGGCTGGGACCCGCAAGGACTGGCAGCCATCGACGGTAGCGTCTTTGTGTCCGCTTACCAAAGCGATCGTTTCGGCGTCAATCGCGGGCATTGCCGGGTATTTCGTATAGACCCGGCAACCGGGCACGAGATGGGTCATCTCGATGTTCCGCTGCCTTGCGGGCACGCCGGCGGCCTTGCTCATGCGGGTAACGGGAAGCTCTACATCGCCGATACCCACACGCTGTTCGAAGTCGATCTCGAAGAGGCGTTTGCCAGCCCCGCTCCCGCATTCCGCATCTTTCCACTGGGCCCTGGATTGAAAGGTGCGTTGGCCGCCTCGGGGCAGCGGGAGATATGGCTCGGCACCTATGAAGAGGACCGGCCTGGGAGGATCTTCAGATTTGACCAGGCTGTCCTCGAAGCTCAGCCGAACGGTGCGCCGCTGACGCAAAGTTTGGCATCGGCCAGTCTGGAAATTCCCACCTACGCCCAGGGAGCTGGCGCGTCTGACGGCCGTCTTTGGATCTCCCGCAGCGAGATCGGCTGGGGCTCGCTCGAGCAGCTCGACCTCGCCAGCGGCACCATTACGCAGCGCTATGCGGCACCGGGAGGCATCGAAGGGATAGCGTTCGACGCCGGCGGCCGGCTCTGGGCCGTCTCCGAGGCCGGGGCGCTACACTTTCCGTCGCATTACCCCTTCTTTCCGGTAATTTTCAGGCTCGACCTCAGCCGCATGACGCCGTCAAGCTCTGATAACTGAAAAAAGACGGCAGTTCCGCGAACATCGGGTGCCTGCTGTCCCGCTCGGAAACCAGCGGTGTCTCGCCCGACAATTGCCAATCTATTGCGAGCTCCGGGTCGCTCCACAAGAGCCCGCGGTCGTGCTCGCGGGAATAATAGCGATTGACCCGATACTCGACCCCGGTATTTGGCTCCAGCGTGCGGAAGCCGTGTGCGAATCCTTCCGGGACGAACAGCTGATCCTCGGTGTCAGCGGTCAATAAAGTGGCTGCATATTTGCCGTAGCTCGGCGAACCCCGGCGAAGATCGACAGCAATGTCGAGAATGGCGCCCGAGGTGACCCGGATAAGCTTGGCCTGCGCGAATGGCGGGATCTGGAAGTGCAGCCCTCGGATGACATTGGCGCTTTCCGAAAGAGAAAAGTTTTCCTGCACGAAATGAACTGTGATCCCGAGACGCCCGAAGAGATCCTCACGGAAAATCTCGGCGAAGAAACCGCGCGAATCACAGTGGCGTACAGGCCGGATCAGAATAATCCCCGGCAGCGCCGCGTTGGTGATCAGCATCTCTGGTTCGCCCCCTGCCGCCCATTGCCAGCCAAATCCTACCGGCGGATTTACTGCCGAATGGTTAACTGCGGTGACGCTTGCAGGGAGGGAGAAGCGTCGGCTTTACTGCCGCTTGGAGGCTGCCGTCACACAGGCCCGGTCGAAATCCGCGACGACGCGCGTATTCGGGAAAAAGCGAGCTGCGTCCGTCAGGATCTCTTCTGGCTTGTAGCGGCCCGAGATGTGGGTGAGCAGCAATTCGCCGACACCCGCCTCGCGGGCGAGGCGGCCGGCGGCAGCGGCCGTCAGATGCCCGCGCGCACGAGCGAGCGTCGCGTCGCGCTCGAGGAACGTTGCTTCTATCACCAGCGCATCGGCGGCGCGCACCGGCTCGACCAATGTGGCGATCTCCTCAGTGTCGCCGACGATCGCAAGCTTGGGACCGGGGACCGGCGGTCCGTGCACCATATCGGGTGCGATGCGCCGGCCGTCGTCGAGCAGCACTGTACGGCCTCGCGCCAGCGCGGCCCGCTGCGGTCCTGCCGGCACGCCTAGGGCCGCAAGGCGTTCAGGGAGCAGCGGATGCCGCGTCTCAGCCGCGAACAAATATCCAAGGCTCTCGGTCCCGCGATGCGTCACCGGGAAGGCGTCGAGCCGCCAGCCCGGCTTTTGTAGTACGAGCCCCGGAGTAACGGTGCACAGCCGGTACGCTCCGTCCCGCTCGGGCCCGGTTACCTCGCCGAGATAACGGCGGACAAAGGCGACAGTCTCGTCGCTGCCGATGATTTCGATGGTCCCGCCGACCCGATACAAAGCAAGCGTTGCGAGGAGGCCTGCCAGCCCCAGCACGTGATCGAGATGAGCATGCGTCAACAGCACATGTCGCAGTCCATGAAAGCCCAGCCGGGCGTGCATCAGCTGGCGTTGCGTTCCCTCGCCGCAATCGATCAGAAACCGGCTGGAGCCGCTGGCGACGAGCAGCGCCGGCAAGCCTCGTTCGGCTGAAGGCACCGCTGCAGCAGTGCCGAGGAACACGAGATCGAACATGACGGGTGGGCACTCGACGTGGTTAACTCGGCAGATGGGATACTGGTGGAGGTACGTGTGCCAGACTCGGTCTTCGGCAAGGAGGTAGAAGATGCCTTTGCCATCGCGCGGAGGCCAGCCCGCCGTACGATCCGGATCGACGACGGCGATGTCGAGATCGTCTCACCCTTCCCATCACCGGGGGATTGGCGGGACCAATGGATCTATTTTTTGCTCGTCGATCGCTTTAACAACCCTGATCGGCCTCCGGCGGCCGCTTGGGATCAGCCCTTCGGCGGTTTTCAGGGCGGCACCTTGGAGGGCGTCAGGCGGCGCCTCGGTTACCTTCAGCGCCTCGGGGTCGGCGCGATCTGGCTGAGCCCTGTACTTCAAAACTGCCAGGCGCAAGACGGCACTTACCATGGGTACGGTATCCAACACTTTCTGACCGTCGATCCCCGGTTTGCGTCAAACAGGTCTGATCCCGACGGCGAGCTGCGGCGCCTTGTCGACGAAGCGCATGCGCGCGGCATCTACGTGATTATGGATATAGTGCTGCATCATGCCGGCGACGTCTTCGCCTATGTGCTCGACAACGGCGCGGAGGTGAGCGCAGCTCAGTGGCGCGACGGTGGTTACCCCGTCCGCTGGCGCGACGCCGATAATCGGGCGGTTGCCGATTGGTCGCAGGCGCCGCAAAAAGGCGATCCGCGGCTCGTGCCCACGGCCGCCGTTTGGCCGGACGAGATCCGATCCAATTTGGACTTCCTGCGCAAGGGCATGGGAGGGGAGGCCGGCGGCGATTTCGATTCGCTGAAAGGTTTTGCGCGGCCGGCGCCACCGCAGCTGCGATCGGCGCTGATTCGGAGCTACCAGCACGCCATAGCGAAGTGGGATATAGACGGTTTCCGCATCGACACGCTCAAATATATCGAGCCGGAATTCGCCCTGGTCTTCGGCAATGCGGTTCGCGAATTTGCTCTGGAAATCGGCAAAAAAAACTTTTTCACCTTTGGCGAGGTTTATGACGACGAACTCAAGATCGCCAGCTTCATCGGTCGCCGGGCGACCGATCAGGGCGATTTGATCGGGGTTGATGCGGCGCTCGACTTTCCTCTGTTCTTTCGTCTTCCGGGGGTCGCGAAGGGGCTCGCGCCTCCGAGCGAGGTCACGGCAGTTTACGCTTTGAGGAAGAGCGTCGAGGACGGCGTGATCAGCTCCCACGGGGAGGCCGGCCGCTACTTTGTCACCTTTCTCGACAACCACGACCAGCACAATCGTTTTCGGTTTGTCGATCCGGCGCATCCCGGCCGCTATGACGGCCAGGTCGCGGCTGGATTCGTCAGCCTGTTTTCTTTGCAAGGGATTCCGTGCGTCTATTACGGGACCGAACAAGGTCTTTCGGGAAATGGATCCGCCGACCAGAATGTTCGCGAGGCTTTGTGGGGGCGTCCCAACGCGTTCGACGAAGCCGATCCCTTTTATGTGGTGTTGCGCGGCATCGCGAGCGCTCGCGCGCAAGACCCGGCACTGCGCTACGGCCGCCAGTACTTCCGCCCGGTATCGGGGGACAGGCGGAGTTTCGGGCCTTCCTCCTTCGCACCCGGTGTGCTCGCCTTCTCCCGTATTCTGAACGAGAGCGAGACGGTCGTCATTGCGAACACCAACAGCAATTCGGGGATCGAGCTGTCGGTTCTCGTCGATGCCGTGCTGAACCCAGGCGGCGCGATATTCTCCACGGTGTTTTCAAGCACCGGCAACAAGCAAACATGCACCGTCGAGGAGATCGCCGACGCGCAGGTTAATGATGGCGGAACATCGCGTGGCACTGTGCATTCTATTCGAGCGGCGCTCGATCCAGGCGAAGCACGGATCGTCGCGCGCCGGCCCTGACGCGGGGAGGTAAAGGACTTTCGGACCGTATGATCAGGTAAAGTGTAGACAGCAGACGAGACCCCATGGGCCGTTTCGAAGGGGGTCTCGGGGGGGTTGCGATGTACCGTGTCGTCTATTGGAGCGGGGTGACCCTGCTCGTCGTTTGGAGCGTCTTTTCCGCCGTCAGCGCATTGGGCGGATTTTAGGTTTGGTGCTCAGCCGGTGGGGGCGGGAAAGAGTTCCCGCGTCCATCCCATCAGCCGATAGCCCACCAAGCCGGCCCACTCCTTGCCGGCGAGGGTGGCGGTGCTGAGTCCGTCAAGCAGGCTGAAGTTGGCGCGCAGGCCGGTCCGCGGGTCGGTTTTATAGTCGACCGGGTACGGGATCACTCGCCAGCCGACCCCCTCGAAGGAGGCGACTGCTCTCGGCATGTGGTAGGCCGAGGTCACAAGAACCCAGCTTTCGCCGGGAGCTGGGCGGAGCATCTCCTTCGTGTAGACGGCATTTTCGTGCGTGCTTCGCGAGCGCTCTTCGAGTACCACGCGCGACGGCGCGATGCCTTGCTCGAGGACGAAGCTTTCTGTCGCGCGGGCTTCAGAGAATCCGACCGGGAAGAACGCGCCTTCGCCGCTTATCAGAGCGAGCTTCGCCTCCGGATGGCGGCGTGCCAGCGCAATCCCGCCGAGGACGCGCGCGACCGAGCTGTTGAAGACGGTCTCGCCGAAGGACTGTGAGAGCGCCGGGTCGACAGCGCCGCCGAGCAGCAGGATGCCATCGATCCTATCCGGCAGCGCGGCAGGCCGCGGGAATCGTTCTTCCAGCACCAGCAACATCGCCGGGCCGATCGGCGCCACCGCAAACAGCAGAAAGCCCGCAGCGGCTAAGCCGATCAGCACCTTGCCGCGCCGACCCCGATAGAGGGCGAAAAGACAAATGCCGGCAATGAGACAAAGCAGCAGCAAATTGCCCGGCTGCAAGACCGCCCAGACCAGCTTGCCGAAGATAAATTTCAGTTCGCTCTCCTCGCGTGGGATACGAGCAAAATACCCTGCCGCCCGTGCGGCGGCGGGCCTATGATGCGGGGGAGCAACGGATTTGCAAAGCGAGCAGCGGCATGAGCGAGATCCACCATTATATCGACGGTAAGAGCGCCGAGGGGACCAGCGGGCGCTGGGGCGATGTCTACAACCCGGCGACGGGCGAGCACAGCCGCCGCGTCGCTTTTGCAACCGCCGGTGACGTGGACAAGGCGGTGCGTGCTGCAGCGGCTGCCTTCCCTGGTTGGGCGGCGACGCCGCCGCTGACCCGCGCCCGTATTCTCTTCAAGTTCCGCGGATTGCTCGAACGCGAGGCCGGCGATTTGGCGCGCCTCATCACCGACGAGCACGGCAAGGTGCTCTCCGACGCTGCCGGCGAGGTGACACGCGGCACCGAGGTCGTCGAATTCGCCTGCGGCATTCCGCATCTGCTGAAAGGCGAGTTCACCGAGCAGGTCGGGCGCGGCATCGACAGCTGGTCATTGCGGCAGCCGCTTGGTGTCTGCGTCGGCATCACGCCGTTTAACTTCCCGGCGATGGTGCCGATGTGGATGTTTCCGGTGGCG
>JBARIB010000595.1:0-3254 GCA_049799535.1 Allostellaceae bacterium
GGCGATGGCGCGCCGATCAGCAAGTCGCCTCGCAACCGATACAATTCCGCGTCGGCCCAATTTTGGCCTGACGCATCCGCGATTTGCAATGCATCAGCGACAGCCTTCAGTCCCTCCAGGATGGCGCCGGTTTGCGCCAGAGCCTCCGCCAAGAATCCCAAAAAGATCGGTTCGAAAATATGGGCCTGTGTTGCTCGTGCCGCCGCCAGACCTTCCTGGATTTGGGCGACGGCACCTTGGGGATCGCCGCGCTGGAGCAAGGCCCACCCTTGAAAGCTCATGGCCTGTGCCCGAAACATCGCGAGTCCGTGCTCGTTGGCAAGCGCGACCGCCTCGGTTGCCAGACCCTCGACCTCGGTTGCGGGCTCCGCAACCACAGCCGTCAGGCAGGTCGCAATAAGAGCCCAGGCGATCGTGTGTGTATGGCCGGATTGCCGCGCGCGCCGACGTGCTCGATCAGCAGCCTGCCGGGCCTGGTCGGGATAGCCCCTGTGCCAGAGCACCCACGACCAGCTGGTCAGCGCGGAGACCCCGAGTTCGGCGCCGACCAGTATCCGGTGCTCTTCTGTCGTGTACAGTGTTACCGCGCGTTCGATGTGCGAGAACGCTGACGGGAAATTTCCGGCCAGGGCGAGCGTTGAACCCATGAGCCGACCGCCCGCCAGTAAAAATCCGGTGTCCGATTGAGATTGGGCGAGCAGCAGGAACTCTCTGGCCCGATCGAGAGCTGGTCTTGGCCTGCCGCCGAAATAATCGCTGAGCCAGAGCCCGTACAGCACCGAGAAGTGGCGGAGTGTCCCCGCGGCCCCAGTTTCCAACACCAACCTGAGCGCCCGACCGAGCACCTCCGCCACCTCCGGATGCGCCCGCCCCTTTGACGCTCCGAGCGAATCCGCAAGAGTGACCTGGAGCTCGAGTTCCTGCTGATTGCGCTCAGGGGTATCGGGCAGATCGGCGACCAAGCTTAACCCTCGTCTCAATTGCACGCCGGCCTCAACGTGAGCCGATCTCACTGCCGATAGCCGGCCGGCGCGACACCAATACGCCACTGCCTGCGCTAGCAAGCCGGCTTCGCTGAAGTGGTGAGCCAGGATCTGCGGCTGCGCTTCCGCGAGGCTAGGAAATTGCTCTTCGAGCGCGCGGGCGATATTCGCGTGCAATGCCTGGCGCGGGGCGCGCAGCAACGTGCTGTAAGCGGTGTCCTGCACCAGCGCGTGCTTGAACAGCAAAGTGGTCTGTGGTGGGATTCCGCGTTGAAAGACCAGACCGGCCTCGAGCAGCGGACCAAGCGCGTCCTGCAATTCCGTTTCGCTCCGGCGCGCGATCGCGGCCAACAGCTCGTAGGAGAACTCGCGCCCGATGCAGGCGCCGATTTGGGCGACTTCCTTAGCAGCGGGGCCGAGCCGGTCGAGACGAGCCATCAAAGAGGCATGCAGCGTCGCCGGAATTGCGAGCGATGCCGCCGGAACCGAGCCGATCACCGCATTTTCCACGACTGCTTTCGTCAGTTCTTCGAGGAACAGCGGCACGCCATCCGTGCGCTCGACGATTTCGGCCATGATCTCGCGCGGCAGTGCCGCGGTGTTGCCGATGATTCCGCGAATCAGTTCGTCGCTTTCGTGCCGCCCGAGGCGACGCAGAGACAGTGTCGTCACATGCGGCTGCCCCGTCCAAGGCGGCTGATATTCCGGGCGGAAGGTCGCGATCAGCAATACCGCCAGACGATCGATCTGCTCAACGGTCAGGTCGAGCAGCTCGCGGGAGGTCGGGTCGGCCCAATGCAGATCCTCGAAGATCATCAGAATAGGCTCGCGACTCGCCAAACCGCCGAGCTGTCGCAATAGTGCTTCAAACGTCCTTTCCTTCTTTCGCTGGGGGCTCAGATCGAGCGCCGGGTACCGGCTGTCGAGCGGCACCGACAATAAATCGGCCAGCAACGACAAGTCGCGTTCAGCCGGTCCGTTCGCGGCGACCAACGCCTCCAGCTTGTCGAGCCGTGTTGTGGGCGCGTCCTCGCGCTCGAAGCCGGCGGCTCGTTCGAGCTGCCCGATAAACGGGTAGAGGGCGCTGTCCTGGTGATGCGGTGAGCAGAAATATCGCAATCGGGTGTGCGGTTCGCCCGCGAGTTTCTCCCGAAATGCCTCGGCCAGCCGCGATTTCCCGATCCCCGGTTCGGCCGAGATCAGCACGACGCGACCGGTACCGGCTTTCGCCTGCTCCCATCTCCGTTGCAACAGTTCGAGCTCCTCGTCGCGACCGACGAGTGGGCTCTCGCCGGAGCGCAGCGCCTCGAACCGGCTGCCGACCCGACTCTCTCCGAGCACCCGAAAGGCCCGGACCGGCATCGGCAACCCTTTAACCTCGACCTCACCGAGACTCTGGTAATCGAACAGATCGCCGACCAGCCGGTGCGTGCCCGCCGCGATGACGACCGCGTCCGGCTCGGCCAGGGCTTGCAGACGGGCGGCGAGGTTCGGCGTTTCGCCGACGACCGATTGCTCCTGCGCCGATCCTTCGCCGATCAGATCGCCGACGACCACCAGCCCGGTGGCGATCCCGACGCGCGCGTGGAGCTTGGCGGAATTGATGTCGAGGCCAGCGACAGCTTCGATCACCCCCAGCCCCGCCCGGACCGCTCGCTCGGCATCATCCTCATGGGCTCGCGGGTAGCCGAAATAAACCAGGACGCCGTCGCCCATGTATTTGGCGACAAAACCGTCGAACCCCGCGACCACCTCGGCGACAGCGCGGTGATAGGCGGCGATGACCTCGCGCAGATCCTCGGGATCGAGCCGCGCCGACAGCGCCGTCGAGCCGACCAAGTCGCAGAACATCACCGTCAGCTGCCGGCGCTCGGCATCGGCTCGTGGAGGTGCATCGCGCGGTGCCGCCGGTAAGTCGGTGCCGAGCGCGGCAATGGCGGCAAGGAACCTTCGGCGGTGGCCGACCGAGGTCACGCCGATGCTGATCAGATCGTCGGCCGTCAGCTCCGGCAGCACTTCGGCGTCGATATCGTTATCGCGGAATGCCTGCTCGTATTGTTCGAGCCCGAGCTTCCGCAGCCAATCTGCGATATCCATGACCGACACATGCCAGTGATATGGACAACCACAGTGTCCTATGCTTTCGCCGAGATGGCTACAGCGTTAGACGATAGCCAGCGAAAAGCTCCCCGCCGGATGTCGGATAATTGCCAAATTTATAGTGCAGATTCCCGGCCGACGGGGTTATCGGACGCCCGTCGGCCTTTCAAC
>JBARIB010000596.1:0-2490 GCA_049799535.1 Allostellaceae bacterium
TCGCCGCCATGATGCCACGCCTCGGCTATGTCGCAGTCCGAACCCCGCCGATGCCATACCGCCTCCTCAAATTGGCTGAGCATCATGCGTAATCAGGAATGGCTATGGCACGACCGAGGCGGGGCCGATCGTCTTCACCGCCCATCCCGACGGGCGGCCCGCACCCGACCTGTCGGTCGGGGCGGCGCATCCGCGAGTCAGCTTGCAGCTGGTCGACGGCGCCGCCGGCGAAGCGAGCGAGGGCGTGCTGCAGATGCGCTGCCCGGCCCTGATGAACGGCTACCACAACTTGCCCGAGGTGACCGCTAAGGCGCTCACCCCCGATAACTTTTACATCACCGGCGATGTGTTCCGACGCGACGCCGACGGCTTTTACTACTTCGTCGGCCGTGCCGATGACATGTTTGTCAGCGGCGGCGAGAACATCTACCCCGGTGAGGTCGAGGCCATGCTCGAGCGGCACCCGGACATTCAACAAGCCGTTGTGGTGCCAATCGATGACGAGCTGAAGTTCAAAAAGCCCGTCGCCTTTGTCGTAGTGCGGCCGGGCGCCACGCCGACCGAAGATGCGGTCAAGGAATTCGCCCTCGCGAATGCCGCACCCTACCTGCACCCGCGGCGGGTGTGGTTTGTAGCGGAGTTGCCGCTTGCCGGCACCAACAAGATCGACCGGCGCGAGCTGGAAAAGTGCGCAGTGGAGCTGGTATCACAGCCCTGAGGGGTCGCGAGAAGGGGCTGGGACGATTCAATGAAGGCTCTAGTGTTGCGCCAACATGGCGCTGATGGATTGCAATACGAGGCCGGCTTTCCGGACCCGGTGCCCGGCCCCGGCGATGTTGTGGTCCGCGTGCGGGCCGCCGCGCTCAATTACCACGACGTGTTCACGCGACGCGGCATGCCCGGCATAAAGATCGCCATGCCGGCCATCATGGGTCTCGATGTCGCCGGCGAGGTTGCCGCCACCGGACCCGGGGTTGTCGGCTGGAAGCTTGGCGACCGTGTGCTTGGCGATCCGATCAACCGCGTCGAGGGCGGGTTGACCGGCGAGACAGTTCATGGCGGGTTAGCGGAATATTGCCGGCTGCGGTCCCACCAACTCGTTGCGATCCCCGATGGCATCACCTTCGAGCAGGCTGCTGCGTTGCCCTGCGCCTACGGCACAGCGCGGCGCATGTTGCTCACGAAGGGCCGGGTGGCCGCGGGCGAGAAGGTGCTGATCCTCGGCGCCTCTGGCGGCGTCGGCGTCTGCTGTGTGCAATTGGCAAAGCTCGTCGGGGCCACAGTCATCGCCGCCACCGCCTCGGAGGTAAAGGCTGAAAGGCTGCGCATGCTTGGCGCCGACCACATCATCAATTATGCCGAGCAGGACTTCGTGCCAGCGACTTACGCGGTCTACGGCAAGCCGGCGCGGCGGGGCCCCGGCAGCGATCGCGGCGTCGATGTGGTCGTGAACTACACCGGTGGCGACACTTGGACGCGAAGCCTGCGGGTATTGCGGGTCGGCGGAAGGCTCTTAACCTGCGGCGCAACCGCGGGCTACGACCCGCCCGAGGATATCCGGTTTATCTGGACTTTCGAATTGCAGATCCTCGGCTCCAATGGCTGGGCGCGCGAAGACATCACGGCACTGCTGGAAATGGTGCGATCGGGCCGGCTCGAAGCCGTTGTGGACGCGACCTATCCGCTCGAACGCGCGGCAGAGGCGCTGGCGCGGCTCGAGAGCCGCGATGTCTTCGGCAAGCTGGTGATCCTGCCATGAGCCCTACCCCACTCGCCAAGGAAGAGCTGCAAGAGCGCCTCGGCCACTCGCCTTTCATCAGCTTTCTGAACCTGACGGTATTGAGCGCGCACCCGGAGAAGGAGCAGCTCCTCATACGCGCCGCGATGCGTCCGGAATTCGAACGCGGGCGCGGCAGCGGCCAGTGGCATGGCGGCCCGATCGCGGCGATCATCGACACCGCCGGCGACTATGCGCTCGTCATGGTGTTGGGCCGGCCACTGCCGACAGTGAATTTTCGTGTCGATTACCTGCGCCCGGCGATCGACACCGCGCTTATTGTCACTGCCACCGTCCGCCGCAATGGCAGGCTCGTTGGCGTCGTCGACGTCGATGTCGCCAACGAAGCGGGCCAGCTGATCGCGATCGGTCGCGCCACCTACGCCACGGCCGGCTGATGCCTCCTTTTATCTGGCAAGCGGGTCGGGACGGAGCTGGAAGCGCACGACTTTAGGCAGGGTGCCCTTGCCGTTCTCCAGGTGGAACATCGTGCGCGTCGAGTACGTCGTCCACAACTCCCGGCCCTTCCAGCCGCCATTCGGGTCGTCGATGCGGCCGTCCATCCCCTTCGTGAAATAGTCGTTCACATAGGGGACCCGCAGCACCACGAACTTCTCGTCGACGAGGGCCAGCAAGGCGCTGTTGAGGTTCCCGGTGGCAATCGGCACATCCTTGCCCAGCCCCAATGTATTGTGCTGATCGACCCAGACGTA
>JBARIB010000597.1:0-1536 GCA_049799535.1 Allostellaceae bacterium
TGCTCGCCGCCTCGGGCTCGAGGTGATTGTCCACATCAATGAAGAGGGTAGGGCGCGCGGGGTTAATCCGATCACTTCTGGCTCGGCGCTGCACACCGCCGTTATGAAGACCGAAGCCCTAAGACAGGCGCTCGATAGCCGCGCTATCGATGCGGCATTCGGCGGAGCCCGACGCGACGAAGAGAAGAGTCGGGCAAAAGAGCGCATTTTTTCCCTGCGCAGCGCGGAGCACGGCTGGAACCCGAAAAACCAGCGGCCCGAACTCTGGCGCCTTTACAACACGCGTCTGCGCAAGGGCGAATCGATGCGGGTTTTTCCGCTGTCGAATTGGACTGAGCTAGACGTTTGGGAATATATCGCGGCAGAGGACATCCCGGTCGTACCGCTTTACTTCGCCAAGATCCGCCCGGTAATCAGGCGCGACGGGATTTGGATAATGCGCGACGACGATCGCCTGCCGCTTGATCCGGGAGAGCGGCCGGAATTGCGCTGCGTCCGGTTTCGCACTCTAGGGTGTTACCCGCTGACCGGCGCAATCCAGTCGACCGCCACGACGCCGCTCCAGATATTGGAGGAATTACGGAACACGCGCCAGTCTGAGCGACAGGGCCGTCTGATCGACGGTGACGAAGAGGCGGCAATGGAACGAAAAAAGCGCGAAGGTTACTTTTGATGTCCTGCAGGAGCGGCAATCACTGTACCAGGCCTGAAAAGGATCTTCTTCGATTTCTCACCTGCGGATCGGTCGACGATGGCAAATCGACACTAATCGGTCGACTGCTGTACGAGTGCGCGCAGATTCCCGACGATCAGCTCAGAGCGCTCGAGCGCGCATCGCGCAGGTTTGGCACCACCGGCGACGACATCGATTTCTCTTTGTTACTGGACGGGCTTGAAGACGAGCGGCAGCAGCGCATTACGATCGACGTCGCCTACCGCTTCTTCCGGACAGCCAAACGCGCCTTCATTGTCGCCGATGCCCCCGGTCACGAGCAATATACGCGCAACATGGTGACCGGGGCAGCGACGGCCGATCTCGCTCTGATCCTGGTGGATGCCCGAAAAGGCATTTTGCCGCAAACCAGAAGGCACGCTTTTATCTCCTCCTTGCTCGGCATCCGGCAACTCCTGCTCGGCGTCAACAAGATGGACCTTGTCGGCTTCGAGGAGCGCCGTTTCGCAGAAATACTTAAAGTCTTTACTGATTTCGCAGCGCATCTCGGCGACCCATCTGTTACGGCGATACCCCTTTCGGCGCGGTTTGGCGATAATATTACCGAGCCCTCAGCGCGGATACCCTGGTATGGCGGACCGACGCTGATTGAGCATCTCCAATCGGTCAACGTATCCGCCGGCGTTGCGCCACGGCCGTTTCGCTTTCCTGTCCAGTGGGTCAATCGTCCCAACGGCGACTTCCGCGGCTTTGCTGGAACCGTCGTGTCCGGTACGCTGGCGCCGGGCGCCAGCGTACTGGTGTCGGGGTCCGGCCGCTGCGCAAAGGTCAAAGAGATCATAACCTTCGACGGCGCGCTCGAG
>JBARIB010000598.1:0-3921 GCA_049799535.1 Allostellaceae bacterium
ATCTGAGGGCGATTGGCGGAAATACATTAGAACCCTCCCGTTTGGAGCCCATGTCGGCCCTTCGACCAGAAAATCCCGCGTCAGGAGCCGCTCGCCCGAGCCGTCGGGTCTCATCACGCCGATGAAGAAGGAGCCCCCGTCGATCTTGGTGAAGGCGATCTGGTCGCCGCGCGGTGACCAGACTGGAGTGCCGTATTTGCCGGAACCAAAGCTGAGCCGCCGCACATCACCTCCGTCCGCGTTCATCACGTAAAGCTGCTGCGAACCGCCGCGGTCGGAGTTGAAGACGATTTTGCTGCCGTCGGGAGAGAAACAAGGCGAGGTATCGATCGCCTGACTGTCGGTCAGTCGGACGGGCCGGCGGGTGCGCAGATCCAGCGAAAACAGATTGCTGACGCCGTTCTCGGCGCGGCTGAGAACCACGCGGTTGCCATCGGGTGAGAACCGCGGTGCGAAGGTCATTCCAGGGAAATCGCCCACGACTTCCTGCTGCCCGGTATCGATGTTGAACAGGTACACTCGAGGGGCGCCACTGCCGTATGAGAGATAGGTGATCTCCTGCGCGCTCGGCGAAAACCGAGGCGTCAATACCAATGCGCGCCCATCGGTTAGGAGGCGGTTATTGGCTCCATCCTGATCCATGATGGCGAGACGCTTCACGCGCCTCTCGGCCGGGCCGGACTCCGAGACATACACGATGCGCGTATCGAAGTAGCCTTCTTCGCCGGTGATTCGTTTGTAGATCTCATCGGCAATGATGTGAGCGATGCGACGCCAATTCTGTTGGGTTGTCGTGTAACCGAAGCCCGCGAGCTGCTGTTCAGCAAAAACGTCCCATAGCCGAAACTCGACCCTAAGCCTTCCGTCACCCTGCGTCTTGACGGACCCGGTAACCAGCGCCTGCGCATTGATCTGCCGCCAATCCGGGAAGCGCGGCTGTGTGTCGGAGGCCGAAAGATTCTGTATGAAGCTGCGCGGATCGAGCGGCCGAAACAAGCCCGAGCGATCGAGGTCGGCCGAAACGACACCCGCAATTTCATGTCCTGCCTGGCCCTCGTTCGGGGCGCTTCCGGGGAAAGGCGGAATCGCGATCGGCATCGGCTCGACCTTGCCGCTGGTGATGTCGATCCGCAATTCGGCGCGCGCCGGCCAACTCGGCTGCAGCAGGATTACGAAGGCCGCACCGATAGCACCAGCCAATATTCGGCGGCTCCTTTTCATAAGATGTCCTTTGGGCTGAAGTCCACGACAAGGTCCTTCCAGATCGCGTATTTCTCGGCGGGCAGATGAAGCGGTCGGCATAGCGGGTTGAAAAAGGCTCGCCTCGCGCTTTCGGCAGCTGCGCGGTAGAAAGGGTCGCCTAGGCGGCCCTGGTCGACGATCGTCGCCTGGCGCACGGTGCCGTCCGGATCGACGCTGGCTTTGATCTCTACGACGAGGTCTTTGGCGTCCCTGGCGCCGGCGGGCACGTTCCAGCATCGCGCGATCTGATGGCGCACCATGTCGAGTTCGCTGGCTGTCAACTGGCCGCCGAGCGGCGCTTTGGGTTGCGAAGATGCCTTTGCCGATGCAGCGCGAGGGCTCTGTGGCGGCGCGTCGGGCATCGGTGCTGTGCGCTGCGGCGCTAGATTTTTCAATAATGCCTGGAATTGGGTTGGGTCGTACTTTTCTTCAGGCCTCTTCTCTTGCGGCGGAGCTTCATTCTTAGCCATTTGCCGGGGAGGCTCGGGCTTCTCTTTCGGCCTTGGGGCCTCTATTCGTTCGACAGGTGTTGGTTCTGGTTTGGGCTCCGGCGGTTGGGGCGGGAGAGGCGTCGCCGGCTTGACTTCGGGCGTCCTCTGCGGCTCTTCAAATTGCGGGGCCGCGGCCGACTGAGGCGGGACGGGTGTAGGCTTTGGTGGCTCGGGCTTGGGCTGGGGCTTAGCCGCTGGAGGCTCGATATCGGCGATGTCGGGCTTGGCATCCGGCCGCGGGAGGTTCGGGTTCGGGTGCGTGGCTCGGGTCTCCGGTGCGATGGTAACGAGCTGAACTGTGACCGGCATTTCTTCTACCGGCGGCGGATCGAACAGCCTCGGGAGACCAAAAATCAACAGGCTGCCAAGAACAACGTGCAGGGCCGCGGACAATGCAATGCCAAGGGGGCTAAGGCCCGCGGGTAGTTCATCGGGGATCTCGACCGCTCCGGTCAGTACCGGTTCTGCAATCGCCAGGCTCATTGGCGCGAAGGGAGCGCTTCCCCTCAGTGCCTGCTTGCCCGCGCAGAGCGGTCGGCCGGCGTTCCAGCGGCCGCCGTTTTGCCCGAGGCCGCCTTCGGCGACTCGGCGATAAGCGAGACTTTGTGAAACCCGGCGCTGCTGATTAGGCTCATCACCTCGACGACGCGTCCGTAATTGATCGCCCGGTCACCGCGCACGTAGAGCGGCGCATCTGAATTGCTGCCGGTGATCGCCTGCAAGCGGGGCAGCAGCGCATCGATCGGCACCTCCGTCTCCTGGATGAAAATGCGACCCTCGCCATTGATCGTGATGACGACAGGCTCCTTCGGCTCGGTGATCGGCGGCGCCTGGGTCTGCGGCAGATCCACCGGCACTCCCACCGTCAGCAGTGGCGCCGCCACCATAAAGACAACCAACAGCACGAGCATAACGTCGACGAGCGGAGTGACATTTATCTCCGACATTGGCCGGTAGCGTCCCACAAGGCGGCGGCCGTTGCCGCTGAGGCCCATGACGGCCATGGTCAGGGGCGCTCGTCGAGCTGGCGGGACAGGATCGCGCTGAATTCGGTCGCAAAGGCTTCCAGTCGCCCGGCGTAGCGCCCGAAGTCGGTCGCCAATTTGTTGTAAGCGATGACCGCCGGTATGGCTGCAACGAGCCCGAGTGCGGTTGCAAACAGCGATTCGGCAATGCCGGGGGCGACGACGGCGAGACTGGTGTTCTTAGAGGCGGCGATCGATTGGAAGCTGTCCATGATTCCCCATACCGTGCCGAATAGGCCGACGAACGGTGCGGTCGAGCCCACCGTCGCGAGAAAAGCCATGAATCGCTCGACCCGCTCCATTTCACGGCCGACCGTCACGCTCATCACCCTCTCGATGCGCTGCTGCAGGCTGGCTCGCATGCCCGGCGTGCCGAGCAGATTTCTCGAGGCGCTGCGCCGCCATTCCCGCATGGCGGAGGAGAACACCGCTGTCATCGGATCGGGTGGGCGTTGGCCAACCCGCTCGTAAAGGTCGTCGAGCGACCCTCCGGACCAGAACGTTTCCTCAAAATTCGACGCCGCGTGCCGCAGCCGGCGTATGCGCAGCGCCTTGTCGAAAATAACCGCCCACGACCAGAAAGACGCGAGCAACAGAATGAGCATCACCAGTTTGACAATGGCGTCGGACTGTAAAAACAGCCCGACGATCGAAAGGTCATGAGAAACCGAACCGGCCAGCGGCAGGGTGTCGATAGCATTAGGCATGTTTGTCGGCCCTTTTATGGCGTCTTTTGGATGAATCTTGGCGTCAGGGGTCCTCCTCGGCCGCCACTGACAATGGCGCGAGGAGATCGAACTGAGCCGGTAAGCTCGCTGGCATCTCCAGATCGAGGTACCGGAAAGCGATCCGGGTCAGCATGCGGCCGCGCGGCGTGCGCTGGACAAAGCCCTCTTGGATCAAATACGGCTCGATGACCTCCTCGACGACGTCACGCTCGTCGCCGAGCGCCGCCGCTATGGTTTCGACCCCGACGGGGCCGCCCGCGTAATTTTCGGCAATGCAGTGCAGGTAGCGCCGATCCATGCCATCGAGGCCGCGCTCATCGACATCGAGCCGCTGTAGCGCCTCGTCAGCAGCAGGCGCATCTATGGCCAACAACCGGTTGACGGCGGCAAAGTCGCGGACGCGCCGCAAGAGCCGGATCGCGACCCGCGGCGTGC
>JBARIB010000599.1:0-2258 GCA_049799535.1 Allostellaceae bacterium
ACGAATAGTGTCCGGTTGCCACTGGTCAACGCTTTCGACGACCTGGGGCCGCTAGCCCGACTTTCTCAACTGGGGCACGGATTTGGAATTTTGTTGAAAAAACCGGAGTCAATACAAGGGGCGACAAGCCGAAAACGAGTGTAGTGAAGACCTACCCCCTTTTCTGGGTCAGCTTTCGGCGTAGAATCGCGTGGCATGTACTTGCGATTCACCCGGCGAAGGAAAAACGGCAAAGAGCACCGTTACTGGAGCATTGTCGAAAGCAAGCGCTGTGCTGGCGGCCGGGGGGTCCAGCGCCCGGTGCTGTATCTGGGCGAGATCAACGACAGCCAGCATGCGGCTTGGTCGCGGGTCATCAAGGCCTTTGACGAGGAGAGCCAACGGCCGCGCCAGCTCGCGCTGTTCCCGGCCGGGCGGGACGTTCCCGATCACGCCGCGGGCTTCGGCGTGCAGGTGCGGCTCGACGCGATGGAGCTGCATCGCCCGCGCCAATGGGGCGCGTGCTGGCTGGCGTGCCATCTCTATGAGCAACTCGAACTGGATCGGTTCTGGACGCCGCGGCTGCCCGACTCGCGCGAGGGAACCCGCTGGCGGCATATCTTGCAGACGCTCGTCTGCTATCGACTGATCGATCCCGGAAGCGAGTGGCGATTGCATCGGCTGTGGTTCGAGCAGAGCGCGATGGCGGATCTGCTCGGCGAGGACTATTCGCTGGTCGAGAAGAACGCGCTCTATCGCTGCCTCGACAAGCTGCTGGCGCACAAGGCGGCGCTGTTCGATCACTTGCGGGCGCGTTGGCAGGATCTGTTCGGCGCCAAGTTCGAGGTTCTGCTGTACGATCTGACGAGCACCTATTTCGAGTCCGATCCGCCGGACAACGACGCCGACAAACGTCGGCACGGCTACAGCCGCGACAAGCGCAGCGACTGCGTGCAGGTGGTCATCGCCCTGATCGTGACGCCCGAGGGCTTGCCGCTGGCCTACGAGGTGCTCCCCGGCAACACCGCCGACAACGCCACGCTGCGCGGCTTCCTCGAGAAGATCGAGGCGCAGTACGGCAAGGCGCAGCGCATCTGGGTGATGGACCGCGGCATTCCGACCGAGGAGGTGCTGCGCGAGATGCGCCAGGCCGATCCGCCGATCTCGTATCTGGTCGGCACGCCCAAGGGCCGGCTCACGAAAATGGAGAAGGCGCTGCTCGCCCGGCCTTGGCAGGCCGTGCGCGAAGGCGTCGATGTCAAGCTGCTGGCGCAAGAAGAGGAGCTCTACGTGCTGGCGCGCAGCAGCGCGCGCATCGCCAAGGAGCGCGCCATGCGCCGGCGCAAGCTGAAATGGCTGTGGGCGCGGCTCAAAGAGCTTTCCGCCATGAGCCTGACCCGCGAGGAATTGCTGATGAAGCTCGGCGCGGCGCGCGCCAAGGCGCCGGCCGCCTGGCGCATCGTCGACGTCGAAGTCGACCCGCGTATCGCCACGTTCACCTATGCGCTCGACCGCGACAAGTTGCGCAGCGTGCGACGGCGCGAAGGCCGCTATCTGCTGCGCACCAATCTATGCGGACGCGAGCCGGCCGAGATGTGGCGATTCTATATTCAGCTCACCGAGGTCGAGGCCGCGTTCAAGACCCTCAAGGACGATCTGCAACTGCGTCCGATCCACCATCAACTGATCGAGCGCGTCGAAGCGCACATCTTCGTCGCTTTCCTCGCCTATTGTCTCCACGTCACCCTGCGCGCGATGCTCAAGCCGCTGGCGAACGGCCTCACGCCGAGGGCCGTCTTGGACAAGTTCGCCGCCGTGCAGATGCTCGACGTTCACTTCCCCACCACCGACGGCCGCACGCTCGTGCTCAGCCGCCATACCGAACTCAACGCCGACCAGAAGCTCTTGGTCAGGCAGCTCAACCTCGAGCTGCCCCCGCAACCCCCACCACGGATCACCGCCGCCGGCCATATCGCTCGGGCGCCTGCCCACGCCGTGTAGTGAAGACTTTTTCGCCCGACCCCCCATTCTATGGGCATTTGCGGCGCCCTCACCCCGCCAGTTGGGAAAGTCGGGCTAAAAGCTTCGTTGGTTTGCCTTGGCATCGCGGACGCTCGCGAAGCGATCGCTGGCGACACGCAACTCGCAAGGCGGCTGGACCAGCTTGCGCTGCCTCGCTGGAAGGCGGACGAAGAGTTTCAAAGTCTCGTAATCGCTATCCTTCGAAGCCTACCGTTGCGTCGACCGTCAGCCCTCTCCGCCCATAGTCTACGCACACT
>JBARIB010000600.1:0-4274 GCA_049799535.1 Allostellaceae bacterium
ACCATAGTTGCAAGGCCGAAAAATAGGGCCAGCTGAGTGGAGGAGGCCATGGGTCCGTTGGTCGCCAATTGGCGCGAACCCCGGCAACGCGCGCAAGAGTCCAAGCCGAGCCGGAGTGACCTTCGGGTGCTGGGCGCCTTCCACGAGAAGGCGATCTGCGCGCCGATCTGGCAGCTCGGCTTCCTGATCGGCGTCTGCCCGCGGGTCGGCGAGTCGGCCTTATCCCGGGCTTTGCCTATAGTGCACGCTTCGAGGACATAACAATCGGGGGAGCATCCCGCCGCACTAATGCCGGCATCCGCCGGCTCAGAACAACTGTAACGCCCGATTACAGAGGCCGTTTTGAACGGAGGAAGCTTATGGGTCCGTCTCTTTCTAGCCCGGAGAAGCTCGAGAGCGGGGTCACCAAATCTCAGCTGACCCGGCGCGATGTTTTTACTTACGCCGCTGCGGTCGGTCTGGTTGCCGGCGCCCCGAGTTTGGCGTCTGCCGCCGAACCGCAAGGGCAGCTCACCTGGGGCGTTCACGTCTCGCTTGCCCCGAGCTGGTTCGACCCGGCCGACACGCTGGGGATCATCACCCCGTTCATGGTGCTCTACGCATTGCACGATGGGATGGTGAAACCGATGCCGGGGAACCCGCAGGCACCGTGCCTCGCCGAGTCGTGGTCGACTTCGGAGGACAACCTCACCTACGAGTTCGTGCTGCGCGAAGGCGTCAAGTTTCACAACGGCGAGCCGGTCACCGCGGAGGAC
Organism: Allostellaceae bacterium; assembly: GCA_049799535.1. GTDB lineage: Bacteria > Pseudomonadota > Alphaproteobacteria > ATCC43930 > CGMCC-115725 > AP-15. Next base: position 756 of record JBARIB010000600.1, read on the forward strand.
GTGAAGTTTTCGTTCGAACGCTACCGCGGCGCGGCGCACGATTTGATGAAAAAGCAGGTGGCGGAGATCGAGACGCCCGATCCTCGGCATATACGGTTCAAGCTCAACAAACCCTGGCCTGATTTTCTGACCTTCTATTCGAGCGCGAGCGGAGCGGGCTGGATTGTTCCGAAGAAATACGTGGAAAAAGTCGGCGACGATGGGTTCAACAAGGCGCCGATCGGCGCCGGGCCGTACAAATTCGTCTCCTTCAACCCCGGCGTGGAACTCGTGCTCGAAGCCTTCGATCAGTACTGGCGCAAGACCCCTTCGGTTAAGCGGCTAGTGATGAAGGTGATCCCCGACGAGGCGACGCGGCTTGCCGCGTTGGAGCGCGGCGATATCGACATCGCCTACTCGATCCGCGGCGAACTTGCCGAAGAACTCAGGCGCACGCCCGGCCTTACCCTCAAACCGGTTCTTCTACCGGCGCCGTGGTGGCTCTATTTTACCGAGCAGTGGGATCCGAAATCGCCGTGGCACGATTTGCGCGTGCGGCAGGCCGCCAACCTCTCCCTCGACCGCGACACGATGAACAAGGCGCTGTTCCTTGGGTATTGCAAGACTATCAACAGTATCATCCCCGACACTTTCGAATACTATTGGCAGCCGCCGCCCGCCGTTTACGATCCGGTCAAGGCCAAAAAGCTTTTGACGGACGCAGGATATGCCGATGGGTTCGACGCCGGCCTTTATTATTGCGACTCGTCCTACGCGAATATCGGCGAAGCGGCGCTCGCCAACCTGGAGGCGGTCGGTATTCACGCCAAGCTGCAGCCACTGGAGCGCGCTGCTTTTTTTGCCGGCTACTCCGGCAAAAACTTCCATGGCATTGTGCAGGGGGCCAGCGCTGCCTTCGGCAACGCCGCGACACGCATCGCCTCCTTCGTGCTGAAGGGGGGCGCCTGGGTCTATGGCAGCTACCCCGATGTAGACGCACTCTATCCGCAGCAAGCCGATGAGCTCGATCACGGCAAGCGCGCGGCGGTGTTGCAAAAAATCCAGCAGCTCGTCTACGAGAAGGGGATCTACGCGCCGATCTGGGAATTGTCGTTCATCAATGGCGTCGGCCCGCGCGTCGGCGAGTCGGCTTTCGGCCGGATCCAGGGCTTTGCCTACACGGCGCCATTCGAGGACATCACGATCAAGGCGGCGTAGCTGCTGGCCAAAATAGCCGTGACAGAAGTGCATTGCTGACCTACTCTAAGCGCAAGGCCCCAATCGAAGGCCGGCCGAATGGAGGAGGTCATGGGTTCGCTTGTCAGCCGCCGCGTGAGGTCTGAGTCGAGTGCAAACAGAACCCAGCTGACGCGGCGAGAGCTGCTAACCTTAGGTGCCCTCGGTCTCGCTGCCGCGGGCTCCCCTTTTCCCGCGGGCGCCGCCGGACCCACCGGACAGCTGACCTGGGGCATTCACGTCTCGTTGGCGCCGACATGGTTCGATCCGGCCGAGACGCCGGGGCTGATTACGCCCTTCATGATCCTCTATGCATTGCACGACGCGCTGGTGAAACCGATGCCGGGGCAGCCTCTGGAGCCGTGCCTGGCCGAGTCGTTTTCGGCGTCAGAGGATGGCCGGTCCTACGATTTCGTATTGCGCAAGGACGCGGTCTTCCATGACGGCTCCGCGGTCACCGCGGAGGACGTCAAATTCTCGTTCGAGCGCTACCGCGGCGCCTCCCATTCCTTGATGCAGGACCGGGTGGCGGCTATCGAGACCCCCGATCCGCAACATGTGCGCTTCAATCTGAAATCACCGTGGCCGGATTTTCTGACGTTTTATGCCACCGCTACCGGGGCGGGCTGGATCGTCCCGAAGAGATATGTCGAGAAGGTCGGCGATGAGGGGTTCAAGAAGGCCCCGGTCGGCGCCGGGCCTTACAAGTTCGTCTCGTTCACACCCGGTGTCGAGCTGGTATTCGAGGCGTTCGACCGGTATTGGCGCAAGACACCCAGTGTCAAGCGGCTGGTCTTCAAAGTCATCCCCGAAGAGGCGACGCGTCTCGCCGCACTGAAGCATGGCGAGGTGGACATCGTGTATTCGATCCGCGGCGAGCTCGCCGAGGAGCTTCGCGCGACGCCGGGGCTCACTTTGAAGCCGGTGGCCTCGCCCGCCACGTTCTGGCTCTACTTCGCCGACCAGTGGAACCCGAAATCACCGTGGCATGACGAGCGGGTGCGGCGGGCCGCCAACCTCGCGATCGACCGCAAGACGATCAACGAAGCGCTGACCCTTGGTTACTCGAAGCTCACTAACAGTATTGTTCCGGCGAGTTACGATTTTTACTGGCCGCCGCCGCCGGCGGTTTATGACCAGGCAAAGGCCAAGCAGTTGCTCGCCGAAGCAGGCTTTCCCGGCGGGTTCGACGCCGGCGACTATTATTGCGACTCGTCCTACGCCAATCTCGGCGAAGCCGTGCTCAACAACCTGCAGGAGGTCGGCATCCGCTCACAGCTACGACCGATCGAGCGTGCCGCCTTTCTGAAAGGCTGGGCGGAGAAGTCCTACAAGAACCTCATCCAATGCGGCAGCGGCGCTTTCGGCAATGCCGCGACCCGCCTCGACGCGTTTATCGTCAAAGGCGGTACCTATGTTTACGGCAGCTATCCCGAGATTGACGCATTGGCGCCACAGCAGGCCTCGGAGCTCGACCACAATCGCCGCGCGGCGATCCTGGAAAAAATGCAGCAGCTCCTGCACGACAAATCAGTGGTCGCGCCGATCTGGCAGCTGGCGTTCATCAATGGGGTGGGGCCACGAGTCGGCGAGTCCGGGTTCGATTTGATCAAGAACTTCGCCTATACCGGGCCTTACGAGGACATCACACTCAAGGGTGCATAGCCATCTCGACCACCCGTTCCCCGGCATCTCATTACAAAACATGGAGACATTTGCGCAGGGCTCGTCTACGTTCGGCGCAAGGCTCCACCAAGTAGCCGAGATCCGGAGGAGTTTGATGGGTTCGCTTTTCAACAGCCGCGGCATACCAATCAGCGGCTCCAACAAAATAGCCCTGTCACGTCGGGAGTTGTTGGCTCTGAGCGCCCTCGGGCTGGTCGCTGGGGCTCCCCGCATGAGTTTAGCGGCCGCACCCAGTGGACAGCTGACCTGGGCCATTCACGTCTCTTTGGCTCCGACATGGTTCGACCCGGCCGAGACGGAAGGGATCATCACCCCCTACATGGTGCTGTACGCGTTGCACGACGCGATGGTTAAGCCAATGCCCGGCAAGACGCAGACGCCGTGCCTCGCCGAGTCGTGGTCAGCGTCGCCGGACGGGCTCAGCTATGAATTTGTTCTGCGCAAGGGGGTCAAGTTTCACAACGGTGAGCCGGTAACCGCCGAAGACGTCAAGTTCTCGTTCGAGCGGTACCACGGCGCAGCACACCAGCTGATGAAAGACAACGTGGCGGCGATCGAGATACCCGACACGCAGCATGTTCGCTTCAAGCTGAAAAAACCGTGGCCCGACTTTATCAC
>JBARIB010000601.1:0-4256 GCA_049799535.1 Allostellaceae bacterium
GCGAGAGAGGCGAGTCGCTCCGGGTCGACCTCGCCGTGCACCCTGACCTTGTAGCGCCGAACCCATCCCGTCGAGGGCAATTCGAGCCGCCGCGCCAGCGCGCCGTCATTGGTGAGCAGGAGCAGTCCTTCGGAATTGAGATCGAGGCGTCCGACCGAAATCAGCCGCGGCAGATCTTTGGGCAACGCATCGAACACCGTCGCGCGGCCCCTCTCGTCGCGATGTGAGGTGACGAGTCCGGCTGGCTTGTGGTAGCGCCACAGCCGCGGGCGCTCAGGTACCGGCAATGGCTTGCCGTCGACGCGAATGTCGTTCCCGGCGGTAACCATCACCGCCGGGGTCGTCAGCACATGCCCATCGACCAACACCCGCCCTTCGGCGATGCGGCGCTCGGCGTCACGGCGAGAGCACACCCCGGCGCGCGCCATTACCTTCGCGATGCGCTCCGGGCGATCCTCTGCCTCCGCAATTGGCGCGTTGGCGGTCATCCTCCGGCCACTTCGATAAAGGCGCGGAAGATCCGGCGGTCGGGCTCGCTGATCTCGAATTCCGGGTGCCATTGCACGCCGAGGCAAAAGCGGTGCCGCGGGTCCTCGATGCCCTCGATGATTCCATCCTCGGCGACGGCGTCAATGACGAGGCCGGGACCGGCCGCCTTCACCGCCTGATGGTGGGCGCTGTTGACCCCCAGACCTTCGACGCCGGTGATGCGGTGCAGCAATGTGCCGGCGATGACCCTGACCGTGTGCCCTGGTTCGTTGCGCGGGTTCGGCTGCCGGTGCGGCAGAGAATTCGGAATTTCGTCCGGGATATGCTGGATCAAGGTGCCGCCGAGAGCGACATTCAAGAGCTGCTGGCCGCCGCAGATCCCGAGCACCGGCATCTGTCGGGCGAGGGCGCCGGTCGCGGCCGCAAGCTCGAACGCGGTGCGGCGGTCCTTGGTCTTGACTGTGGCATGCCGCGTCTCGGCGCCGAACAACGCAGGGTCGACATCAAAACCGCCGCCGGTGACGATCAGCCCGTCGATCTGGTCGAGATAGGCCGCGGCGGCGTCGGGATCGTGCGGCAACAGAATCGGCAACCCGCCCGCATTGCGCACCGCCTGACAATAATTTTCGCGAATCGCATACCACGGAAAACTCGAATAGCCGCCGGGCGGCTCATGATCGAGAGTGAGGCCGATGACCGGCTGTGCCATATTGTTCGTTCCGTCGATGGCGGAGACTGACGAAATAGATAATACCCGCGCCGGAGGCAACACCGGCGATGGCTCCTCCGTTTCTGGCCGGTGCCTGGCTGTTTTCGCTGATATTTGCAGCAAAAATAGAGAGGCGGTCGATTCCGCCGCCGGGGTGCGACCGGGACTTTGCCGACGTTGCCTTTAGCACATCGATGCGATATCGTCAACAGGCGTGTCGTCCCGCGCCTGCGCTTCGATCCTTGCCAGATCCTGTTGATATCGAGGCTGGTCGGGGAAGGTCCGGGCGAGCCGGCGAGCCATTTCAAGAGCCTCGCGATAGGCGGTGCGGGCGGCCTCCAGATTGCCGAGATCGCGCTCGGTCTGGCCGACATTGTCGAGCGAGACCGATAGATCGCGCAATGCCTGCGGCGTGTCGCCGAGCGCCTCGCGCAGCCGGCGGCGAAGCTCCAGGCTCTCGCGATAGGCGATGCGGGCGGCCTCCAGATTGCCGAGATCGCCCTCGACCTGGCCGACATTATTCAGCGAGATCGAGAGATCGCGCACCGCCTGCGGCGTGTCGCCGAGCGCCTCGCGCAGCCAGCGGCGAAGCTCCAGGCTCTCGCGATAGGCGCTGCGGGCCGCCTCCAGGTTGCCGAGATCGCGCTCGACCCCACCTACATTGTCGAGCGAGACCGACAGATCGCGCAGCGCCTGCGGCGTGTCGCCGAGCGCCTCGCGCAGCCCGCGGCGAAGCTCCAGGCTCTCGCGATAGGCGGTGCGGGCGGCCTCCAGATTGCCGAGATCGCCCTCGACCCGGCCGACATTGTCGAGCGAGACCGATAGATCGCGCAGCGCCTGCGGCGTGTCGCCCATTGTTTTGAGCCGCTCGCGTGACAAGTCCAAGATTTCGCCGGCCGTCGCCCGAGCCGCCGTCAGATCGCCCCGGCCCAATGATGATTCGAACGCGGCAAACCCGTCGCGCAAATCCAGCCGGTTGCGATCCTTTGTTCTCTTCCGAAGACGCGCCCACTCCAGCTCAGCCGGACCGGCCGAAGCCCCGACGCCTAGAGCATAGCCTTCACCGCTCGCTGCTCCTTCACCGCTCGCTGTTACCGAAGCTTCGACGAACACCTGAGGCGCCGGCAATTCGGCGGTAAAGCAGCGCACCGCCCACAGATCCGGCGCCTCGACATAGACCCGGCCGCGCTCCGATTGCGGGAGGATCAGCACCATCGGCAGCCCCACATCGCGTTCGAGCAAGGTCCGCCGTTCGTTCAGTCTATGCAGAGCTTGGCGGCGCGCCGTTGCCCATCCCTCTTCGTCCGCACCTCGCCACAGCTCCACCCACAACGGACCCCGGCCAGGGTCGGGCCGGGTGCCGAGGATCTGCTCGACCAGGTGCGGGAGTTCCGCCGGCGCCGATGGTTCCAGTATGCTGAGGCGCAGAGTCCGGAGCTGGAGGCTTTCTTCTAACCGGCGGCGCAGAAAACGAACGGGTGCGGGATGGCTGGCGAATAGAAAGACGAGCGCAAAGCCCGGGGCCCATTCGAGATGGGGCCGCAGGTCGCGCCAGATCTTCTCAAGCGCCGGGCTGCTCGTTTCCACTGTTCTTCACCTCGGCGCGCAACAGCGGGTGTACGTCGTACCAGTCCTCGCCGTTGCGGTAATGCAGCAAATATTTCCCTTCCTGCAGGCGAGCGAAATCGGGCAAAGCATCGAGGCTCGGCAATTCCGGCTTGTGGCTCGCAATGATCTTGCGCAGCCAAGCCCGGTCATCATCGGCGATCGGCAACATGTCGCCGCGCACTGCATCCTCGGCATCGGTGATCAGCGTCTCCGACACCGGCAATTGGCCGGACTGCAGTACGCGGGCGACTGCCAGGCGCAACATGCGCAGATAATCGCGCAAATCGCCCCCCGAATGCTGCGCCAGACGTTTGAGCTGCAGCTCGGTAAAAAAATCGCGCCATTGAGCAAAGCGCTTCTCGACAACCTCGCGCATTCTGGCGAGGCCCTCTTCGTAAGGTGCGGGCTCGTCTCCGGGTTCGGGGCAGCATTCGTAGATGTGCACGTTGGGCAGAGCATAGATCCGGCCGCCGGCATAGACGGACCCGAGCGCCCCTGCCAAGGCGGAAAGGTAGGGCGGCACTGTGTAGACGATGTTCAATGCCGTAAAACGCAGTTTGTCAGAATGGGACGAGAACAGCGTCTCGGCGCTCTTGAATACCTCCCGAATATCATCGGTGTTGCCGACGCCGCGCAGCCGCTCGACGGAATCGACGATCAGGACGACTTTGAGGTCGGGATTGACGCGCTGGCCGCGCACGTATTGCACCGCTTCGAGTGCGAAATCGCGCGCCTGCTTTACCAGCTGCTCGACGACGCCGCGGGTCCTTTGCTGAAGCTGTTCCTTAAAGGTTGGGTTCTGCTGCAAAGCGGCCTTGAATTCGATCCAGCCGGCGGGGATCTTGACCTCGGTGAATTCTACGTTCGAATTCAGAAACGACCGTAAGCGCTCGAAGAAGCTCGGCCTTCCGGGCTCGTCGGTGAACCGGTCGGCGATCTTCTCGGAAAATGCGCCGAGCACACTGATCAGAAAATCGGAAACCTCGATGCGCTGCGTCAATGTCAGGTAATCGGCCATATCGGCGTAGAAGACTTCGCAATCGTACTCCCTCAATATCGTCGCCAGCCGCAGAAGTTCGGTCGTCTTGCCGGTGCCCCGATTGCCGGTGAACAGATACGCGCCGGCGCTGTCCGAAAGATCGATTTGATTGGCCAGCTCCTGTACGGGATCGCGGTCGGCCGCGCCGTGCAGATTGTCGACGTACTTGTCTTCCCCAAGACCCTTAGGAACCAGCTCGTCCTGGCCGAAATTGACCGGCGTATCGAAATTTAGCGCGTTGTACAGAACTCTGGCGCGGGCGCGGAGCTCGCTCATCTTCTAATCCGAAAGCAGCGATGATTGGTTATATCGGGTTGCTCAGCCAGGTCTGCTACAGGGATTGGGTCTCCGGGCGGCTCATGATCGGCCGGGGGGCTCATGATCGAGAGTGAGGCCGATGACCGGCTGTGC
>JBARIB010000602.1:0-3367 GCA_049799535.1 Allostellaceae bacterium
CAGCCCAGCCTCGAATAGAATTCGTCGGAGAGCTGTAGTACAGCCGCACGCAGTTCATCCGCCATGGACGGCCACGGAACTGCGCGAATCTGAGCTTCCGCCCGGGCACGCAACTTTGCAATTTCGGCGGAGACCAACCCGTGATCAAATTGGAGATCATCGGTCGCATACAGTTGGGCACTTGGCCGTTCCGATTGGGGATCGCCAGGATCATCGGGCGGTAGCAGCCGAGCGAATTCGGCCAGCTGCTCACCCAATAGTCTGATGAAGGCTAGAAAGGACGGAATTAGGCGGCCATAACCGATCGCTTCGGCGTCATCCGAGAAATCGACCAGTCCGAGAAAACGGCGCTCAAACCCATTGCGGTTCAGTACCTCCTCGAGAGATTGAGGCGTAAAGCTCGTTAGGTGCTGCCATGGGTGAAAAGTTTTTCGGCAAACCGGGCAGAGGACATGAGCCTGCGCGACATTTTCGTTATTCGGTGTGGTGACGATCACGATGCCGCTATCCCGAAGGAGCCGCTTCACTTGGTTGAGCGTTTGTTCAAGCAGCCGGTCTGGTACGTGCTCGACCACCTCCGTCATCAAGACTATATCGAATAGTCGCCTGTCGCTGGGGCCGATCACCCCGAGAAACCGGTCGTAATTCGCGAGCCTCTCCCGAAGCTTCTCACCACGTCCAGGCGAGGGCTCATATACGCCCGTCGCAAATCCGTCACTCAGCAGCAGCTCCGCCAAATGGCCGCTGCCGGCCCCAAAATCGCAGATTTCCGCTCCGGCCGGAATATGATCCCGGACAGATTGCAGAAATTTCGCCCCCGCCAATTTGCCGAAACTCAGATCATCGAGGTGGCAACAGCCGACGCCGTCCCAAAACGTCCGAATCAACTCTTCCGTCCAAGTCAGCTGGGCGATGTTACGATCGGCTATCTCTTGGATACTGACTGTGTCGCTCACGATTCCCTCTAATCGGGCGCGAACCTGATCATTCAGAGACGCCCTTCAAACTAGCTCGCAAAGAGCCGCGGTTGGAATCCGGAAGTTGAAGAGCATCGTATGCCCGCTAGCTCATATCTGGGAATAGATGGCGCTCTAACGATCCGATTGTCGCGACCGGCTCGACCCGCTCGCCCGCAACGAATTGACCCCCTTCTAGCCTGCGGTTAGCTTCCGGCGCGGTGCCGAGTCTCCGAGAAGAGAGGCCAATCCTCACGAGAGCTGGCCGGTTTGTTCGGCTACTCATAATCATGATCACCGAAAACCTCGATCTCTCCCAACGCGGTTGACCCCAAATGGAAATTTCCGATGCACGAGTCAGCGAGGCGTTTCGCGACCTCCCCAGCGCACCGCTCATGCGCATGATCCCGACGGGAAGCTTCACTATGGGCGCTCAGCTTGGTGAGGACGGACTCGATGACGAGCGGCCCGCACACTTGGTCCGCCTCGATAAGCCGTTCTCCGTTGGAGTGTTTCCGATCACCTTTGAGGAGTGGGACCAATTCGCAGAGGAAACCGATGCCCATAGACCAGAGAGTGCCGGATCGGGCCGGGGTCGCTACCCTGTCGCCGGAGTGAGCTGGACCGACGCAAACTCCTATTGTAGTTGGGTAGCGGAGAAGACCGGCCAGCGCTACCGACTGCTGAGCGAGGCCGAGTGGGAATACTGCGCTCGCGCCGGAACCGACACGGCTGCAATTGCGTCAAGCCTTAGCCCCGGCCGATTCACGGATCGCGGGGTTGTCACTCCCGTTGGCTCAGGGCCGCCAAACGCCTTTGGCCTATTAGATATGCTCGGCTCAGTACGGCAATGGGTAGAAGACCTATTTCATTCCGACTACGTCGAGGCACCTGAGGACGGTGGAGCGTGGCTCCAAAACGGGGTCGCAGAACTTCGGATACTCCGGGGCGGCTCGTGGGCTACCGAGCGGGTCCATTTGCGGCCGGCATTTCGGCATGCCGCCTGTCAGTCGCAGCGCCATTGCGAGACCGGCTTCCGCGTCGCGCGCGACGCGACGGCCAAGTCAGAAAAGAGTGCGCCCAAACCGGCCGCAGCCTATAGCCTTGGCAGCCGAGTAAGCGCGCCGGCCTTGGACCTTTCGCTGAATCTGCCGGTGGATCGAGCAATTCAATCGCTCCGTATCGCGGTCTCAGAGCTTTCGGCTAATCCCCAAGCTACGGCAACGCTGGGAGCAATTCGGACCTTCTCCATGCTGGATACGGAATCGCTGGCCATGCTCCATTGCCTTGCCGGCATCACGCAGGGAGGCATTCTCGAAATCGGCCCCTATGTCGGCGGGAGCACAGTTGCTATCGCTACCGCTCGTTCCTCTCAGGCAGCACCGTTCGTCACGATCGAAGTCGGGGGCTCCTATCCCGAGCAGCCATTTCTGCCGTCCGACGATATACTTGCCGATCTGCACGCTAACCTCGAGCGGTTTGGGCTTGACGACCAAGTCTTCATCATCCAAGGCAGGTCGCATGATCATCGCCTCCAAGGGTTGGTGAACCAAATCTTTGAACGCGACAAAATCGGTCTGCTGATGATTGATTCAGATGGGCAGGTCGAGGCGAATATGGGAAGTTTTCTACCCCTGCTGCGGCACGATTCTTTTATCGTGATCGATGATTACATTGCTCCCTTGGCTCCTTCGAAGCAGCAGGTCGTGCAGCCCGCGGTGGACCGCTGGGTCGCGCAAGGGCTGCTGCGCCAGTTTGGTGTTTTTGGCGGCGGCACCTGGTGTGGTCAAGTCAATGGCGAGGCCGCGTTGAATACGCCGATTGCTAAGCGACAGATTTTTCTGCCCGAGATAGGCCATTGCTTCAGATACTTTGCCTGCGACTTATTCATCCCGCCCGACAGGTTACCAACTATGTCGTCCTCGCAACTGGTCTTGTGCGAAGATGGGCGGCCCCTCGGACCCGCTCACTCTTTGCACAAAGCGATCCGTTTGTTCGGACGGGGACGTTATTCCCATTGGGCGGAGGAAACTGGCACCAGCTTATATTTTTCGACCTCTGACAACTCCGATCCGAACTTAAATGGTAGAGACTATTCCCTCGAATTTGCCGGCGTCCGTTTCGCGTTGACGTCAGTGTAAGCTGATAATTTGCAGGACGCGCGGTTCAAGCCTCGATTTGCGGAGTATCATCATGAAACCTTCAGGCGGTTGCGAGAATGCACTCGCGCATTACCTCTCGCAATGCCGGTCGCTGTGGGACCAACTTCAGCTAGAACCTACCGATCAACAATGCTTCGATTTAGCCGAAGCAGTCACCGGCTTCATATATCCGAAATATCGCTTTAGCGAATTCGGCAGGAAATTTCTGGATGACCAAGAATTTGCCGAGTTCTACGGAACTCATGTTTC
>JBARIB010000603.1:0-1939 GCA_049799535.1 Allostellaceae bacterium
GTATGGCGCGGCTCCCGCCGCCATGTTCACGGAATCCCGCAGATCACAACGGGGTTGGCGGGTTGCGCCGGAGAGTTAGGTGCGACACTCTGACCGATTGTCCCGATCCACAACTTCAATATCTTTCGCTCTTATTGCGAAAAGTGTTGGAAGGTGCGATGATTCGTATCTGTCTGGGCAAAGGGCGTAGACATGGACCAGTTCGGCTTCGAGGAATGGCTTTCTGGGCTCAACGGCCTGACAGCGGCGCAGCGCGGGCGGGTTTTCAGGGAACTCGCTCTGGCGGACGCGGCCGAGTCGGGAGACGACGTTGGAGGCGTCGACCTTGCGGCGAGGCCGGCGGCGCTCGTCGAGAACGGGACCGATGGAACTGTTGCGAGCGGGCTCGGAGGACGATCGAGTTCGCGTGCGCGAGATGACACAGGTTCGCGAGACGACCTGCTCGAGGAGGTTGGGCGGCGGCGCATCGCGCGGTCCGGCTGCCTGCATTGCGGTTCGGACCGGGTGACGTGTTGGGGGCGAGCCCACGGCTCGCCGCGCTATCGATGCTCGGATTGCCGTAAGACTTTCAATCCGTTCACCAAGACCCCGGTGTCTGGTTTGCACAAGAAGGAGCGATGGGCCGATCAGGCGCGAGCTTTGATCGAGGGCGAGACCTTGGCTCGGGCGGCCGCCCGATGCGAGGTTCATCCGAGCACGGCGTTTCGCTGGCGGCATCGATTTCTCGCCGCGCTCGTCGGCGATAAGCCGGGATCGCTCACCGGCATCGTCGAGGCCGACGAGACGTTCGTCTTGGAATCCTTCAAGGGTCGACGGCGCGGTTTGCCCCGGCCAGCGCGCGAGCGCGCAGGCAAGGCGGAAAAGCGAGGCCTTTCGGCCGAGCAGATACCCGTTATCGTCGCTCGCGATCGCTCCGGCGCGACATTCGACGCCGTGCTCCCGCGGCTCGACGCCGCCAGCCTGCAAGAGGCGCTCGGCGATCGGATCGCGCCATCCACGGATTTCTGTTGCGACGGCGGCAAGGCGATAACGGCTTACGCACGACGCGCGAAGCTCGCGCTCCACGTCCTTCCGGCGCCAGGAAATCCAGATCCATCGGAGCCGCGCTTCCACATCAACAACGTCAACGCCTATCACAGCCGCCTCAAGGAATGGATGCGCCGCTTCCACGGGGTCGCGACCGAGAACCTGCCCAACTACCTGAGTTGGCGAAGAACCCTGGAGGCCCTCCCCAAGACCGCCGGCGTCGATCGCTGGATCATGGCCGCCGTCGGGCTCGGACCGTACCAACAGAATTTACAATAAGAGCGAAAGCAAAATACTCCCCCTCCACGGCGGCAAGGCCCCCAAAGTCGGCGAAAGGCGCTCTCCGCGAGCAACGGCCTCCGCCCCTTGGCGGCTTTCTCGGCCGAGGCGACATCCCATCCGGCGCTGCGCGCCTCCTACTCCAGCAAAGCTTCAGCAAAGCTGGCGAAGGAACCCGCCACAAAATTGAACGTCGGGCCGCGATAATTGTGTTTGGCCTCGCCGCGGTCGCGCGGGATAATGATCCACTCCCAGGTCTGCGCATTAAGCGCTTTCCTTTAACCTTGATGACGCTATTGCGTTAACAACACGACGATAGCGCTCGTGAACAGTTGAGCCTTGACGCTGATGGCGGACGACGAACTCGACCTTCGAACGCTCTCCGACGACGAACTCGTCGAGCAGATGCACGACGACCTCTACGACGGCCTCAAGGAGGAGGTCGAGGAGGGCGTCCGCATCCTGCTCGAGCGGGATTGGCCGCCCTATGAGGTGCTGACCAAGGCGCTGGTCGAGGGCATGCGGATCGTCGGCATCGATTTCCGCGACGGCATTCTGTTCGTGCCGGAAGTGCTGATGTCGGCCAACGCGATGAAGGCCGGCATGGCGATCCTGCGCCCTCTTCTTGCGGCGA
>JBARIB010000604.1:0-2590 GCA_049799535.1 Allostellaceae bacterium
GGTGAGGAGCCGATCACCGCCGAGATGGTCCACCAGAAACAGGCCGGCATCGCGGCTCACGGTGATCCGCTGCGCCGCGAAGGTCTCACGGCTCAAAGCGGCCAAGTCCCGCTCCGTATCGGGGTAACAGCCGATAGCAGCAGCCTGCGCCACGTCCTCAAAGACCCGGCGGAGGACCGAGCGCGGCGGCAACTCGCCGCCCTCGACAACGACGAACGCCTCGCCGCCTCGGTTCTGCAGAAAATCACCGAACAATTTCGCCAGCGCGTCGCCCGCGCCGTGCACGCGCACCACGCGCCGCCCGCCAGTAAGGCTCAATTGCGCTGCTTCGTCGGCAAGCCGCGCCGGGTCTGCCGCGAGTATTGCGGCGCCCAGATCCGCGACGCGAAACGGATCGGTCAAGTCGGGACAGACCGTGCGCGCGATGGTTGCAGCGCGCTCACGCACGAGGCCTTCATCGGGTCCATAAAACAAGACGGCGGAAATTCCAGGGTCCGGGCGCTTCACGAATGCCGAGACGCGGGATTGCGCGAGCTTCATAGCTGATCAGCTTGGTTTCGGCGGCTGTTCGATGAGCCGGCCCTGAAAGAATAGCGTGAGGCGGGTGACGATCTCCTGGTCGATTTCGGTGACGCTGCGCACGACGGCATCATCTTCACCGACGATCGTCGAATACTGGTTCGGATTAAGGTCAAAGGAATTTGCGACGTGCACGTTGTTAGCGAGTAGGTTATTGCCGCTCTGGATATCGCTCAAAAAGTAAGTCACGTAGACGTCAAGTTTGCCGAGTGTCGCCAGTCCCTGCGATTGAATGCCGAGATTGGCCAGATAAGTGATGAGCGTGGTGCGCAGCCGGTACCGAGCGGGCGTCGGTTCGCCGGAGGGGTTGAGCGAATTGCGCAGAGCGATCTCCAGCCTTTGCCCGATGCGTTCGAGGATCGGATCAACGCGGATCGCCCGGAGTTCGTCGCTCGCCGGCCCGGTTTCGATATCGGCGTATAGGGGTGTCCAGCCGCAGCCGGACAATGCCACCGCTGTGCCTATGGCTAGGCTACGCAATACGCGGCGCCGCGAGGGGGCGTCGTCACACAACGATATTTACAATCCGGTTGGGGACGACGATGACTTTGCGCGGCGGCTGCCCTTCGAGCCAACGCGTTACCTGCGGCATTGCCAGAGCGGCGTCCTCGACCGCCACCTTGTCCAGGTCGCGTGCGATTTCGAGGGTAGCGCGCAATTTGCCGTTTACCTGGACTGCGATCGTCACCTGGTCGTCGCGCGTCAGCTCCGGGTCGGCGACGGGCCAAGGCTGGTCAGCGAGCAGGCCACTGCCACCTAAGGCTTCCCACATCTCCTCGGCGAGATGCGGCATCATTGGTCCGAGTAGCCGTGCCAATGTCTCGAGACCCTCGCGAAGGACTTCTGCGGCCCCGGGCTCGGGCGTAGGCAGTTCGTCGAGCGAATTGGTCAGTTCGCGAATCCGAGCGACGGCGCGATTGAAGCGAAACTTGTCGAGGTCGTCGGTCACTGCGGCGATCGCCTTGTGTATCGCGCGGCGGATCGCGAAGAGAGCAGGCGACAGCCCGGGCGGCACCGCGGTGCCGGGTGGCGGTAGCCCAACGGGCGGCTCGCTGACCATGCGCCACAGCCGGTTGACGTAGCGCCAGGTTCCCTCGATCCCGGTCTCTGTCCATTCGAGGTCGCGCTCTGGAGGGCTGTCAGACAAGAGGTACAGCCGCGCCGTATCGGCCCCATAAGTATCGACAATGGCATCGAGACCGATGACGTTCTTTTTGGACTTGCTCATCTTCTCGTGACGTCCTGCCGTCACAGGCCTTCCGGCTTGGTCGAAGAGGTGTCCGTCTTCAGTAGCCTCGACTTCCTCCGGAAACAGCCATTCTCCCGTCTCGCTTTGATAAGTCTCGTGGCAGACCATGCCTTGGGTGAAGAGCCCGGTGAAGGGCTCCTCGACGTCGAGATATCCGCACCGCTTCAAGGTGCGGGTAAAAAAGCGCGAGTAGAGCAGGTGGAGCACGGCGTGCTCGACGCCGCCAATATATTGATCGACCGGCATCCAGTAATCGACCGCGCTGCGCTCGAAGGCGACCGGCGCGCGCGCCGAGCAGAAGCGCAGGAAGTACCAAGAAGATTCGAAAAAGGTATCCAGCGTGTCGGTTTCTCGGCGGGCCGGCCTGCCGCAACTCGGGCAATCGACATGTTTCCAGGTTGGGTGGTGATCGAGCGGGTTGCCCGGCATATCGAAGCTGACGTCCTCGGGAAGCTTTACCGGTAAATCCTTTTCGGGCACCGGCACGATCCCGCAACTGTTACAATGGATGATCGGGATCGGGCAGCCCCAATAGCGTTGCCGCGAGACGCCCCAGTCGCGCAGACGATAGATAGTAGTTCGCTCGCCGCGCCGGAGCTTTTCAAGCCGTTCGCCGGCGGCTCTCTTGGCCTCCGCGACCGAGAACCCATCCAGAAACTCAGAATTGAACACGGTCCCGTCGTCGATATAAGCGGTGTCGCCGATCACAAAGCTTGCGGGATCCCGACCCGGTGGCAGCACGACAGGCAGGACGGGCAAACC
>JBARIB010000605.1:0-1958 GCA_049799535.1 Allostellaceae bacterium
CGTCTCGCGCGAAATGCGGTTTGCCCGAAGAAGGTTTCGTCTTCTGTTGCTTCAATAACACTTACAAGATCACGCCCGTTATATTCGACATTTGGATGCGGTTGTTGCGTGCGGTACCGGGCAGCGTGCTCTGGCTCTTGGACGCCAACCCCGGAGCAAAGGCCAATCTCGCGAGCGAGGCCGCGGCGCGGGGGATAGCCCCCGAACGTGTCGTATTCGCGTCGCGGCTGCCTTTGCCGGACCATCTCGCCCGTCATCGCCTGGCCGATTTGTTCCTCGACACCCTCCCATATAACGCGCACACCACAGCGAGCGACGCGCTGTGGGCGGGTTTGCCGGTGCTGACCTGCGCCGGCAAAACCTTTGCCAGCCGGGTGGCAGGCAGCTTGTTGCGAACGGTCGGACTTCGAGAGCTCATCACGACGTCGCTTGACGAATATGAAGCTCTGGCCCTGCGGCTCGCCCGAGACGCTCCGCTACTGGCGCGGCTGCGGGAAAATCTGGCTGAAAACCGTCCGACCTCCCCGCTCTTCGACACCGCGCGGTTCACCCGAAATTTAGAGGCAGCGTATCGCCAGATGTGGGAGCTCTGCCTAACTGGCAGATCCCCCGCGGCTTTCTCGGTTTCCCCTGCGAGCTACCCTTAATGGTTTATTTTCGCTCCGAATAGGAAACGACCTGGTGGGCGCGGCCTGGGGATGGGAGTTCCACCCGGGTATTTTCAGAGATTGTTATGGTTTTACGGAGTTGTTACAGAATATGAGCCAAAGCCGGAACCCGTTGGGAAATGCTAACCAGGGAAGCGGGGAGGCAAGCCCTCCTTCGAATTCAATGACCGCTGAGCCGAGTAAGAGCGTCGACCTCGACGAGGTATTCGTGCGAGCGGTGGCATTGCACGAGCAGGGCCAGCTCGATCAGGCAGTGCAACTATACCGTGTCATCCTCGAAACCGACCGGGATCACATCGGTAGCCTGAATAATCTTGCGATACTGTGTTTCCAGCGCGGCAAGGTTGAAGAGGCCGTGTCTTTGATACGCGCAGTAGTGCGCCTCCGTCCGGACCTTCCTGTGGCGCATAACACGCTTGGGATTGCTCTCAGACATCTCGGCCGTCTGGATGCAGCTGAAGCGAGTTGCCGTGAGGCTTTGCGCCTAACGCCGGACTACGCGGAGGCCCACAACACCTTGGGCGAGACGTTGATGGCGCAAGGCAGGCACGCCGAAGCCGAAGTTTGCTGCCGCGAGGCTTTGCGTCTTCAACCGGAATATGCGGAAGCGCACAACAATCTTGGCATTATGCTGATCTCGCTCGGCCGTCCGCACGAAGCCGAGGTATGCTGTCGTCAGGCCGTGCGTCTCAATCCGTCAAACGCCCGGGCTCATCTCAATCTCAGCACTGCCTTAGTGTCCCTCGGCCGCCTTGATGAGGCCGAAAATTGCTGCCGCGAGGCTGTCAGACTGAATTCGGGAAATGCGGAAGCCCACGGTAACCTCGGCACAGTGTTGGTTGCCCTTGGGCGCCTCAAGGAAGCCGAGGCCTGCTACCGGGAGGCGGCCCGGCTCAGTCCCGGCAACCCTGTGGCCCACACGAATCTCGGAAATACATTGGTCTTAGAGGAAAAATTGAGCGAGGCCATCGCCTCTTTCGAAAGGGCGGCCGCCCTCAAACCCGATGACGCCGACGCCGTAGCTAATTGGTTCTACTTAAAGCAGCGGATCTGCGATTGGTCCGGTCACCGCAAGAACCAGGAAAGATTTCGCGCCGGCTTGCAAGGACAGGCGTCGCCCACCGTTGCGTTCAAATTGTTGGCAGCATCGTCCACAGCCGAAGAACAATTCACCTACGCCTGCCGGGTCGCCGCCACGCTTGCGGTCCCGAAATCTGCCGAGTTTTCACACCGGGCGTTTCAGCCGGGCCAAAGGCTACGGATCGGCTATTTCTCATCGTCATTCCATGC
>JBARIB010000606.1:0-2561 GCA_049799535.1 Allostellaceae bacterium
AGTGTCGCGACTTGCTCTCGCACAACTGCCAATGGGTACCCCGCAGACCCGATCGAGCCCAAACCTCCTGCGTTGCTTACGGCCGCGGCCAGCATTGGCGGCGCGATCCCGCTCATCGGTGCTTGGACTAGAGGGTGAGCGATGCCCAGCAATTCGATGAGATCGGTGCGTGGCCACATGATATCACCTCACCCGCCGCTCAGGCAGTAAACGTGAAGCTGCTCCCGGTACCGCAAAGCACCAGTTTCTCCGGCATCTCCTTGCCGGCGAGATCGACAAAATTCTGGCCGCTGCAGTGCATCGGCATCACATGCTCGATGTCGAACTTCTGCAGCTCCGCCATGACCTGGCGCAGATAATCGTCGGGTGCCGGTGCGAGGTGGAAGCCGCCGACGAGCGCGTAAATTTTTTCGACGCCGCTGACCTCCTGCGCTCGCTTCAGGGTGTTGATGATGCCGCCGTGCCCGCATGAAGTGATCACGACCAGCCCCCGGTCGCCCAGCCTGAAACAGGTGGCATGCTCGTGCCAATGCTGATCCGGCTCAGGCTTGCCGGCCAGCTCCTCCGGCGTGAAATGATGGTTCATGTACGCATTGGCATCGCAGCCCAAGCCGTCCTTGATCCCGTACTCGACCCAGGTGTTGGGCAGCACGTGCTCGACGCTGGTGCGCGGCACCGCACCGGTCGTGAAGGCGTGGCCTTCGATGACGATCGGATCCTCCGACAATACCGGCTCGACGTTCAGCGCCTTGAGCTTGCGGCGATCGAGCGCCGGCTTGAAATCGGCAAAGCTGCCGTCTGGCTTGCGGGTGAGGCGGTGGCAGAACACGTCCTCGCCGCCGGTATAGAGGCGTAGATCCTTGCGCATCTCCGCCCGCTGCGATTCGAGCAACCCAATCAATCCGCCGTAATGGTCGAGGTGTCCGTGGCTGAGGATCAGCGCGTCTACTCGGGCCGGGTCGACTTTCAATAGGCCAATGTTGTTGGCGTAGACGTCCGGGGTGAATCCGAAATCCAGCAGATAGTGCCGCGACTCGCCCCCTCTGGTCGATTCGATGTGCAAGGCGAGCCCCCACTCGCTTTCGAGCGTCTTTCCTTGCGCCGCACCGGGAAACCCAGTGCGCTGCACCGTTAGACCGGGACGCTCCAGAGGTCCCAGGAAGATGTTGTGAGAATTGTCGGTAATCTCTTGAATGACGAGCCGGTCGACGACTGGAGCGTCGATGCGCGCGGTTGCGGCTCGCGCCGACCGGACGATGCGAGAGGAAACCAACGCGCCTCCCAGCGCCGCAGAGGTCTTCAGGAATCGCCTGCGATTCAACGACACGATGCATGTCTCCTCATCAAATGATCTTGCTTTCCCGGAAATGCTCGATCTGCGCCGGGGTGTATCCGAGCTTCGCGAGGATTTCGTCGTTGTGCGTGCCGAGTTCGGGGGCGATGCCGATCTGCGCCGGGGTTTCGGAGAAGTGCCACGGCGAGCCGTGCACTTTAAGCCGCTTGCCATATTTCGGGTAGTCGATTTCGACCACATAGCCGTTGGCCAGCACGTCGGGGTCGTTGGAAGATTCGAGCAGGGTATTGATCGGCGCGGCGACGATGTCCGCGGCGCGTAATCTTTCGACCCAATCGTCACGCGCTCCCGTCGCGAATAATTCGTCGAGCATGCGCAGCAAGGTCGCGCGCTTATCGTCGGAGGAGACGATGACGCCGAGATCGCCGAAGCCAGCGTGTTCCAGGACCTCGTAGAAGCCGAGCGCGGTCATCGCATCGCGCCATTTGCGGGCGCCGTTGAGCTGGAACACCAGCGGCTTGCCGTCGCGGTCGTTGAAGCTGGCGCTGAGCCCCGGGCGCTGTGGCGTGCCGGTGACGCGGGCCTGTCCGGTGACCGGATTGCGGTTGCGCCACATCGTCGTCGTCAGGGTCCAGCCCATCAGGCGGATCTGGCCGCCGAGCAATGAGCAATCGACCTTCTGGCCGATGCCGGTCTGTCGCGCATGGGTCAGCGCAGCGAGCGCGCCGCCAAAGGCGAGGATCGCGCAGGTCTCGTCGGCGACGGAGACGATGCCGGTCTTCAATGGCTGGCCCGGCGTCGAATAGGCTTCCGCAATCCCGCCCAGCGCCTGTGCCATCGAGTCGGTGCCGGGCAGATCGGCATGCGGCCCTTTGGGGCCGTAGCCCGAGACCGACATATAGACGAGCCTCGGATTGACCTGCCGCAGTTCCTCGTAGCCGAAGCCGTTCTTCTCGGCCGCGCCGGGCCGGAAATTCTGGCCGAAGATGTCCGCTTTCGCGACCAATTTGCGCAGAACTTCGCGACCCTCCGAGGTCTTCAGGTTTAGCGTGACACTCTTCACGCCACGATTGTTGGTCTCGAAATAGGTGCTGGGCAGGCCAGGCAGCACGGTCGAGCCGCGTGAATTGTCGCCGACCTCCGGCACCTCGATCTTGATGACCTCGGCGCCGAGATCGGCCATCAGCATGTAGGGCACCGTGCCCGCTTGCGCTGTCGAACAGGCGACGACTTTCACGCCCTGAAGCGGACCATGCGGCTCAGTCAT
>JBARIB010000607.1:0-6989 GCA_049799535.1 Allostellaceae bacterium
ACGATCAGCAGCCCGACCGCCGCAGCGGCGCGCGCGAGATTCCGCCACCGCCGCCGGCGTCGATCGGCAAGCAGGCGGGCGACGCGCAGCCGTGTCGGTATTGGCTCCGCGGCCGGTCCGGCGAACGCCACGCGCAACGCCCCCCTCTGCTCCGCATACTGCGACCACTGTTGGCGAGCCTCGGGATAGGTGGTGAAATAATCACCGACCGCCTCGGCCTGCTCCGGTGTCAGCCTGCCATCGACCCACGCCTGTAGGTCGTCCTCTTCGATCGGCCGGACTTCAGCCCTCACTTCACTCTCCTCGGCGCCGCGCAGTGGAGCGGGCTGTCTTCCTTCATATCTCCATAATACATATATCGGCGCAGACGCTCGCGCCCGCGCGAAAGCCTCGACATCACCGTGCCGATCGGCACCCCCAAAACCCGCGCGGCCTCCTCATACGAGACGTCTTCGACCCCTACCAGCAGCAGCACGGAGCGCTGCTTTTCCGGCAATGCGGAAAAGGCGCGCAGCAGATCGCGATGCTCCAGCGCCAAGTGCTGGCCGCCGTCGATGCCGGGCAGTTCCATGTCGTTGGTCAACGGGTCGTGTGGGCCTCGCCGCCGCACGCGATGCTGCTGCGACAGGAATCGGTTGTAGAGAATGGTATAGAGCCATCCGCGCAAATTCCCTTCGGCCCGCCGCAAGTTCCAATGGGAGAGCGCGCGTTCGAGGGTGTCCTGAACGAGGTCGTCAGCACTCTCCCGGTCGCCGCGCAGCAAGGCACAGGCGAAGCGGCGCAATCCGGGAATCTGCGCTTCGATCAGAGCGGCTCGGTCTGACATCGCGTCACCGTAAGACAGCCGGCTTCCGGTCGGCCATGACAATCGCCGGGATACCCGCGGCACAGCCCTGTCCCCCGCCACAGCTTGTACCGTCGTGCCGGCTATAATCGCCGCTATGTTGCTCACGGTGTCATCACATTTCTGTTAACTAAACCTCTCTCACGGCAACCCTTTAATCTAAACCTGCTGCGTCATCCTCCCGTCATCAGCTCATGACCTGCGGGGCACTCCGTTTATTCCATTGGATCGGGCTGTCAGCAACAATGGAGGGTTGCGCGGAATAAAGCGCATTGCAGGGAGTCACACTGCTCAGACGAGGCTCCTGGTCTTCACTGAGCCGAAGGCATCACATGATTGCAAAATCTGCCCCACTGTGCCGTCGAGCGCTCTTGCAGTCCGCACTGAGCGCGGCTGGTGCCGCGGCGATCCTCTGCGGAGAGCCGGACTCAGCAACCGCAGTAATCAAAATCTCAAAGACGGCGGTCGCTTATCAGGATCATCCGGATGGCGACAAGCGCTGCGACAAATGCGTGCAGTTCCAACCGCCGGACGCCTGCAAGATGGTCGAGGGTCCGATCAGTCCGCAGGGCTCCTGCCGGATCTTTATGCCGGCCCGTCAGACATGAGCTGCATAACCATACGGAATAAACTCGACATTGAGGAATTGCAGGGATCAGCAAATTGGGGCAGGTGAATTGGCGCTGCTTGCACCGCCGCTCTGGCGAATTGTCGGATGATCGGGGGACTTCGCCAGTCGCTGCGAGCCGGAGAGATCGGCCATTGCAAGCTGTTGACTCTTATCAGCGCGGCTACGATCGCCGCTGTCCTGGTTATCGGCCTTTTTCCAAGCCGTGCCGTCTCACTCCCGCTTTACGCTCGCCAGACCGGGCAGCCATGCGCGACCTGTCACACCGCTTTTCTGGAGCTGACCCCGTTCGGCCGCCGCTTTAAGCTGGGTGGCTACACATTGGATGGCGGAGATTGGAAGGGCCCGCCATTGGCGGTCATGTTGCAGCCGACTTTTACGAATACTCAGGCCGCTCAGTCCGGCGGCGTCGCCGGATTTGGCGTCAACAACAATTTTGTCCTGCAGCAGGCGAGCCTGTTTACCGGCGGTAAGATCACCGACAATCTCGGCGCATTCATTCAAGGAACATTATGACGGAGTCGATCACAGATTTGCCTGGGACAATACGGACATACGTCTTGCGAAACAGGTCAACGTCGATGGCCACACTCTCCTCTGGGGGGCAACCGTCAACAACAATCCGACAGTCCAGGATGTCTGGAACACGATTCCCGCGTGGAGCTTTCCATTCATAAGTTCGGAGCTGGCGCCAATGCCGACGGCCAGCACATTTATCGAGCAAGTATACGCACAGCAAGTTGTCGGTCTCAGCGGCTATAGCTTCCTCGACGATACGTTCTATTTGGAGTTCGGCGGCTATTGGCCATTGGGGTCCAATACGCAGCAAGCCCTCGGCATCATTCCGACAGGCGAGAGCCCTATTAGTGGCGTAACGCCATACTGGCGGGTCGCCGCCGAGCCAATTTGGGGGAAAAATGCGTGGGAAATCGGCACGTTCGGGCTCATATCAAAAGTCGTTCCGATGGGCATGGTCGGCGCGGGCACTGATTCGTTCACCGATATCGGCATCGACAGCCAGTATCAGTATCTGGGCGATCCCCATACCGTCACCGCGCGTATCGCCTGGATTCACGAAAATCATAATACCAGCGCCAGCCAGACGCTGGGTCTCGCCGACAATTCCAACAACCAGCTGCGGTCGTTGAATGCCTCGGTTTCGTATATCTATGACAAAACCTGGAGCCTTACTGCCGGGCGCATCTCGGTTGGCGGCACCGCGGATGCGACGCTTTATGGTACCTTCACCGGAAGCCCGAACAGCGCGGGCTACATCTTCGAGCTTGCCTATCTGCCATTCAGCCACGGCGGCGCGTCGTTTTGGCCTTGGCTGAATTTCCGGATCGGACTGCAATATACTCACTGGAACAAATTTGACGGCGCCACCACGAACATCGACGGTATGGGCAGAAATGCAAGCGGCAACAACACTTTCTTTGCGTACGTCTGGACCATGTTCTGGCCGTCCAAGGCGTGGCGGCTCTGCGAGCCCCAGAGCTGAAATTCCCTCAAATGAGGGCGACACTGCGTCATAGCCCGACCCTAAGAACTCGATGAGGTCGAAGCCATTGCCGAAGGGATCAGCCATATTTGCCATGCGGCCATATAAACCTGGATATCGCGGTCCAGCACGCCGCCGAGGGGTGCGCAGCTGCGCGATTACCCCGTCAAGGTCGGCAACAATGAAATCGAGGTGTCTGGGGTCCAGTGCCGGTGAAAATTACAGGCACTTTCCTAGTCCCCAAATCCGCCACAAGCGGGCGGTCGCCGAGTAGGAATATCGGAAGGTTCGCACCTTCCAACTCTAGCCAACGCGGGCTCAGTCGCCGCTTCAGCTTCAGACCGAGTCCGTCGCAGTAGAATGCAATCCCGGGCTCGATATCGGCGACCTCGATGTATGCGTGCACAGGCATCATCGGGCTACCCTTATTCGTCACTCTCTTGCGGCACGCGGGGTCGGGGTGGCGCGCGCTCCGGGGCGGTCTCGACAATCTGCGGTGATGTCACGCCCATCGACACATAGATACTCATCAGGGTCTCCACCCCGATATTGGCTGGCTTGACCCAGGCCGCGGGGACATAGATCAACGCGCCGCCGACCGGCACCGGCGCGGAAGGGACGAGGACCACATGGTAAGGTTCGCCGCCGATCAAGATCGGCTTGGGCATCGGCAATAGCCCCAGAACCCCGGCGCCGCCCTCGCCGCCGAAGAAGCACCAGACGGGGCTCATGCTCTTCAGCCCGTCCTGGTCCCTTCTGTCCATGATCGCGACAAATCGCTGGGTGACGTCGTATAGATTGCGGACAAACGGGATGCGCTGCATCAAGGAATCGATTAGATAGCGCAACCGGCTTTCCAGGCGGGATTCGACGCCGAGCCCGAGCAAATAAATCAGTCCGACCACGACGACTGCGCCGAGGACATAGGCAGCAATAGGCGAATCCGACAAGCGGAACCCGATAGAGGTCAAGATGCGCCCGATCGCGCTGTCCGGACCGACATAGGCGTAAATAAACGTGCCGACCCACACGATGACGGTGATCGTCACAGCGAGGGGTAGCAGGACTAAAAAACCGGCCAGAAAAGTGCGGAAGCGGCTGATCATCGGACACCGAACGCGAGTACCCCGAGTGTGAAGAACCGGCAGGCCCCCTTATTCGGCGGCCTTCTCGGGCATCGTGCGCTCAGGTATCACGGGTCTCCCGGATTTTGACAGGCTCTTGACCCGTTCACGGAAGGTTTGGAACAGCACGTAGAGACCCGGGATCACAAAGATGCCGAGGAAGCTCGCGGCCACCATTCCGCCGAACACCGCAGTGCCGACGGCGCGGATCGTCGCGGCACCGGCGCCGGACGCGATCACCAGCGGGACCAATCCGGCAATGAATGCAAAGGACGTCATCATCACCGCCCGGAACCGTAGTCTCGCGGCTTCGATCGCGGCTGCGACGATCTCCTGCCCTTCGCGCCGCTGCTCCATCGCAAACTCGATGATCAGAATGGCGTTCTTCGCAGCGAGCGCGATCAGCACGACAATGCCGATCTGCGCATAGAGGTTATTGTCGAGCCCGAACAGTTTGAGAGCCGCCATGGCCCCGAACAGCCCGACGACGACGGACAGCAGCGCTGCGACCGGTATCGTCCAGCTCTCGTAGAGACCGACGAGAAACAGGTAGGCGAAGACGATCGCCAGACCGAGGATCGAGCCGGTTTGCCCCGCTGCCGCCTTTTCCTGCAGCGCCGTGCCGGTCCATTGATAGGAAAATCCGTGCGGCAGAGTTGCGGCGGCGACGGTCTCCATGGCGCGCAGGGCCTCGCCCGACGAATAACCGGGCGCCGGCCCGCCATTGATCGTGACCGACCGCAAATTGTTGTAGCGGATGATCGAGGCGGGCGCCGTGGTCAGCTCGACATCAGCGACGGTACGCAATGGAACAAGATCGCCTTGCGCTGTCCGTACCCGCACCCGAAAGATGTCCTCGACCCCTTTGCGATCTGCCGCGTCGGCCTGAACCTTGACCTGCCAAGTGCGACCGAAACGATTGAAGTCGTTGACGTAGGTGCCGCCCATCGCGGTCTGCAATGCGCTGAATATGTTGCCGATCGAGACCCCCAAAGTCTCGGCCCGCTCACGGTCCAATTTCAAATAAACCTGCGGTGTCGAGGCCCCATAGGTCGTAGAGACATTGGCGAGCGCCGGGTTCTGATTGGCGGCAATGACCAGCCCGTCCGCCACGGCCGCGAGATCCTGCGGTGTCGCACCAGAAAGTGTTTGCAGCTGCAATTCGAACCCGGCAGCGTTGCCCAGCCCGGAGATCGGAGGCAGGTTGAAGGCAATGACGTTCGCAGCCGCGATCTGCCGGAATAACGGATTGACCTCGGCCAACGCCGAAAACACCGATAGCGATTTGTCGGTTCTTTCGTCGAAGGGCTTCAGTCCGACAACCGCAAGAGCTTTGTTCGGCAGAGCGAGACCATCGATCAGGCTATAGCCGGTGACCGTGAGCACGTTCTGCGTCCACGGGCGGTCCCGAATCATGCTCTCGACCTGCTCGACGACCCGGCTCGTGCGGTTCAGCGATGCGGCGTCCGGCAGCTGGACCTCGACAAAGAATGCGCCTTGGTCCTCTTCCGGAAGGAAGCCTGTCGGGACGATCTTCGTCAGCCACCCGGTCCCCAAAGCAAAGGCCAGGACCAGAGCCCCGGTTATCAGTGCCCGGCGCGCGAGTGGTCGCACCAAGGTCACATAACCGTCACGGCTCTTGTCGATCGCACGTTGGAGATAGGCGATGATCCCGCGTCGCGGACCGCGGTGCCGCAATAAGACAGCGCACAGCGCCGGCGACAGGCTCAGCGCATTGATCGCTGAAATCAGCATCGATACTGACACCGCGACGGCAAATTGCTGATAGAGCTGGCCGGTGATGCCGGGGATGAAGGCGGTCGGCAGGAAGACCGACAGCAGCACGAGGGTGATCGCAATAATCGGCGCGGTCACCTGCGACATCGCTTTTTCTGCTGCTTCGGCGGGGGTCAGCTGGGGCTCGGTCTCTAGGATGTGCTCGACCGCCTCGACGACGACGATCGCGTCGTCGACGACAATGCCGATCGCCAGGACCAGAGCGAGCAGCGAGATGGTGTTGGCCGAGAAGCCCAGCGCCAACATGACCGCAAACGTGCCTACGAGGGCGACCGGCACGGCAATGATCGGGATCAACGTCGCACGCAGACTCCCGAGAAAAATGAATACGACGATGCCGACGAGCACAAAGGCTTCAAGCAGTGTCTTCTGCACCTTGTGGATCATCGCATCGACAAAGACTGTCGTGTCATACATCACGTCATAGGCGACGTCCTCGGGCAGAAGGGGCTCCATTTCCTTCAGCGCTTTTCTGACGCCGGCGGCGACCGCCATGGCATTGGCCCCGGGCGACTGGTTGATGTAGATCGCCTCGCCGGGCCGACCATTATAACGAACGAGGGAGTCGGCCGACTTCGAGCCGAGCTCGGTGCGGGCGATGTCCTTGATCCGGACGACTCCACCGTCGGGGGTCGCGCGGACAATGATGTTGTTGAACTCCTCGACCGTGGTCAGCCGCCCCTGTGTGCTGATGTTGAGTTGGAATTCCACCTCGGGGACGAGAGGCGCCGCCCCGACACGGCCGACCGCGGCTTGCGTGTTCTGCGAGTTGATCGCGTTGACGACATCCTCGGGCGTAATGTCGAGGCTTGCCATGCGGTCCAGGTTGAGCCAGATCCGCATGGAATATTCGAGATCTCCCCACTGGCCCGCGTCACCCACACCCGGTACCCGCTTGAGAGTGTCTACTATGTTGATCTTGGCGTAATTCGACAGAAACAGCGCGTCGCGGCTCCCTTTGGGCGAGTAGATGGCGACGACTTGCAGCAGCGAGGTCGAGGCCTTCTTGGTCGTGACGCCGTTGCGCGAGACCTCGGGCGGCAATTGCGCAAGCGCCTGATTCACCCGGTTCGTGACGTTGACCGTGTTGAGGTC
>JBARIB010000608.1:0-2740 GCA_049799535.1 Allostellaceae bacterium
TAAACGATCGAGCACGATCGTCGTACGCGCTGCCGCGCGCATCAGATTGGAGGCCGCCTGCCGAAGCCGTTCGCGCGTTACCGGCGAGTTCTCGGCGAGCGCCGCGTCAAAGCTCGAGCGAAACGCAGGGTCGAGCGAAGGACGAGACGGCGACGCGGACTATTCGCTCGACCGAGAAGAGGAGCAAGAGAGGACGGGCAGAGGAGCTCAGTCCGGAGCAGCGCGTGGAACTCGCGCAGCAGATCGAGGCAAAGGAGTCCCGTGGAAAACCGCCGTCGATCTGATGGCGGGGAACTGTTCAGCCTAGGGGAGCGCATTTCGAGCGGCAGCCAGGCAGGCTTCCGGTCCAGTGCCGGCATCGATAATTACCCAGTCGATCGGCCCGGAATCCTGCCGGAGCTGTTGCGCCAGGACTTCGGGAGACGCATCGGAGGCGTCGTGCCGTCGCGCGCGAAGGCGAGCCTGCATCGTCTGCACTGGTGCTGCGAGCCAAAGACCCGAAAACGGGACGGCGGCTGCTTTGGCAACTGCGGCGAAGGATTGGCGTTCCTCGGGCTTCAGGGACACGGCGTCGATGATCACCGAATACTCCGCCGCGAGCGCCACCGTCGCTTTTTGGCGGAGCGCCTCATAGACTTGGCGCGATACTTCCGGCACATAAGCGCTCGCCGGGAGCCGGGTTTCCGGGGCAACCCCAAACAGACGTTTGCGGATCACATCGCTGCGCAGGACCCGAGCGCCAATCTCTGGGACCAGGGCAGCGGCGAGGGTCGACTTGCCCGATCCGCTGAGACCACCGATCGCGACGAGGCGACAGGGTCGCGGCCGCAGCAATCGAACTGCAAGGTCGAGGTAGCGGTGCGCTTCGGCGGCCATTTCGCGCTTGTTCTCTGCATGCGCCGCCCGGTCCATTGCCGTCGCTGTGACATGCGCGCGGATCGCGGCGCGCAGTGACATAAAGAGCGGCATCGCCGGAAGCCCGTCATCTTCGTCGGTTAGATCGAGGTAGCGGTTCAATACGAGATTGGAAAAATCGGTGAGCCCGCGATGCTCGAGATCCATCAGCAAGAAGGCAAGATCGTAAAGGACGTCGATAGAGGCGAGCACGTCCGAGAATTCGAGGCAATCGAATAGGGTCGGCTTGCCGTCGAGAAGGCAGATGTTGCGGAGGTGCAGATCCCCATGGCAACGCCGCACCTTTCCGTCTGCGCGCCGGCGGTCAAGCAGCTCGCCAACGGCCGCGAGCCGCTGCAACGAATTCTCGCGGATTTCATCAATGCTCTCCCGAGCAAGGCCAACGTGTGGCGCGCCGATAAGGCATTGATAGTTGGTCTCTGCGATTGCGGTGAGCGCTGCTGCGCCGCCGTAATCAAACCGCCGTTCGGCCTGGGCATGGAAACCGGCTATATGGTGTGCGAGCTCAGACATCAAAAGCGCGCTCAACTCGCCGGTTTGGGCGAGGGCGTCGAACAAGGACGACTGCTCGAAGCGTCGCATGACCACGACCCAATCGATCGCCGGACCGTCGGCTGCGAAGCCAATTTTTCCATCCGGCATGCGGGCGAGGGCTCGGATCTCGAGATACAGCGTCGGCGCCGTGCGGCGATTCAGCGCGAGCTCGGCTTCGCAAGCGCGCCGGCGGTGCTCCGGGGTAGAGAAGTCGAGGTAAGGATAGTTTACTGCACGCTTGAGCTTGTAGGCGCGGTCGCCGGCGAGAAAAACCAGCGACACATGTGTCTCAATGATATCGACGCGCTCTATTGCCGGTCCATAGGATGATGGCACGCTCAGAAAAGCGATGACGGCTTGCTGATTGTGCAGCATTGCCGCGCGGGATCGGCTCGCGTTTCGGCCGCCTCACATCACCCGTTGAGCGGCACCAGATCCATGTGATCCTCGACACCTCGGACACCAGGGATGTTCTCGGCGGCGATACGCAATGCCCGGCGCTCATCCTCCGATCCGACGATACCCCAGAGATGCACGATCCCGTCCGATACGACAACGCGGCCTTCGCTGGCATCTGCCCACTTCTGCTCCCGCAGCTCGGCGAGCAATTGGGTGCGGATCGTGCGGTCTTGCTCTTCATGGACCGTCTCGGTTCCGCCGATGGCTAAGACCTTCAAGAGGTCGGCGCGGCTGACAATACCAACAATTTTACCATCATGTACGACCGGCACACGTTTGACGTGCTTTGTCTCCAGCAGATCGGCGATCTCGCCGAGCGTCGCCAATTCTTCGACACTGAAGACCTCGCGGGTCATGATGTCGGCAAGCCGCTTGGCGTGCGATTTGACGTAAGCTGCTGCCAGCCGGGAATTCGACGAAAACGGCTCGCTCCAGCGCGGGCGGTGCCGTTCCGTTCCAGTCTCGACGCGGCGCAACAGGTCGCCTTCGGTGACAATCCCGACCAGCAGGCCGTTTCCGTCGAGGACAGGAATGCCGCTGATGCGAAGATTGATCATCAGTCGCGCGAGCTCCTCGACGGTGGTATCCGGCGTTGTCGTCACCACCGCTCTGACCATCACATCTCTCGCTCGCATCGGTGCCTCCTGTCCTGCGCCGGGAGAAGCTATCGCCACAAAACGGCAACGGCATTGATGTGGATCAACGCAAGATCCCGCGAAAAATGTATGTCTGAGCACAGATAAAGCGGGAGGCCAGCCTTGTGATTGTTCCGTGGACCATCGCGCGTTTATTGCGCGAGCTAAGTGCGCGCGAGTCGCATCCGGCCATCATC
>JBARIB010000609.1:0-2561 GCA_049799535.1 Allostellaceae bacterium
GCGCAGCACGATCCCGGGGTGCGGGGCGGGATACGGAACACCGCCGGTATGCTTGAATATCGGGGCATCCCGATCCCGCATCCGCCAGTGATTAGCCCGAACCCCAACTGCGCGACGATCAGCGCCAACGAGCTAGCATCGTTTCAGGAGGGGATAAACCGCGCCGGGCAGTTGGAGGCGACCTGCGACGCTTGCAATGACGTGACGGACGGCTCGCCGGTGCCAGATGAACTCGATCCCATCTTTCCGCAGATCCGGGCGAACTCCAATGGGCTCGGCGCCAGGCACAATGCCGACCAGTGCTTTTTGTGTCATGCGCAGCCGGTCCTCGGCGGCTCGGGCGGCTTCATCGTGCCCAATCCTAGGCAGCCGCATCTGAAGCTTCCAGAAAACCCACAATTCCGGTTGGTACCGCGTCGCTTCGGTAAAAAGAATACCGTCCCGCCTTTTGAAGAGCGGTACGGCCCGATCCGCGAAGTGCGCTTCAAATACAAGCCAGACGGCACGCGCGACGGCGGCGTCCACCAGCTCTGGGTCGTTACTGGCATCCAAACCGATCCGACGATCCCGAATTGCAGCATCAAGCAGCCCGATTTTGCCGCCGAATATCAGGCGGGCAATCTATCGTTCCGCATTCCGACGCAGATGTTCGGACTAGGGCTGATCGATGCGATCCAGGATCGCGAGATCCTCGCTCGTCATGAGGCGACGGCGGCTCAGCGCGCGGCGCTCGGGATTGACGGACACCCGAACCACAGCGGCAATGACGGTACGATCACGCGCTTTGGCTGGAAAGCGCAGAACAAATCGCTGCCGATATTCGCCGGCGAAGCCTATAACGTCGAGATGGGCATCACCAACGAGGTGTTTCCGACGGCGACTGAGGAGGACCCCGATTGCAACGGCGCCAACAAACCGGAGCCCAACGACGTAACGCGCACTGACCTCGACGATTCTGAGAACAAGGCTTTCAACAATCCGTTGCATCTGATGGCCGACTGGATGCAGTTTACGCTGCTGATGCGGTTCATGGACGCGCCGCAGCCTGATCCTTCCCCGACCCTCAGCGCCCGGCGCGGTCAGCAGGTGTTCGGAAACATCGGCTGCGCCTTGTGCCATACGCCGCGCATGCAGACCGCGCCCCTTACTGGCAGCGCAGTGCTCGATGACCGTCCGGTGGACTTGTACTCCGATCTGCTGGTGCACCACATGGGCCCGCAGCTTGCGGACGACATCATCCAGGGACAGGCCGGCCCGGACGAGTTCCGCACTCAGCCGCTGTGGGGCGTCGGCCAGCGCCTGTTCTTTTTGCATGACGGCCGCACCGGCGATTTGCTGCAGGCGATCTATGCCCACCGCTCGCCCGCCTCGTCCCAGTTCCCGGCCTCCGAGGCGAACGCGGTCATCAACAATTTCCAAAGCCTCTCTGCCTCTGACCAGCAGGCGATCCTCGATTTCCTGCGGTCGCTATAAGGTGCCAAGTATGGCTCGCGGTGCGCGCCGGGGATGAATTACGAAAGGTATATCCGGCAGCGCCTAGATGCACATAAACGGCTGAGGGCCAAAGCTGATGCGCCGGCATACATCCGCATTCGTAACAGCAGGTTTAGCGGCAGTGCTCGGACTTTCGAACATTGCCCACACTGCTTCTGCCGACGCCGCCGAGGGCAAACCGGCTGCGCGGCCAGTCCCGCCTTATAACCCGTATCCGCCTGGCATTCTGCCGTCAGATTTGGACTCGGAGATCGCGCGGGTTCAGCGCGAAGTTCAATTCATCTTCAATGAAGCGCTCCGCGAATGGGCGGCACTGCCACGTCCAGCTGAGGCGGGTAATCCACCGACACTGCGAGGCAGTGGATATGAGGCCGTAGAGATCCTCGGCAAGCTGCTGAATTTCGACCAAAACATGTCGCCCTTCAGGAATGTGGCCTGCGGTTTCTGCCACATGCCGTATGCCGGCTTTAGCGGGCCGATACCCTCCGTCAATCTGACGATGATCGCGTATCCCGGAACATTCCGCTATCGGGCCGGCAAGCGGACCGCGCAGCGATACACCTATTCGCCAGATTTCCCGGTGCTCGAATACAACACCACACAAGGCGCATTCTTCGGCGGAAACTTCTTTGATGCGCGCTCCACCGGATACAAGCTGCAGAGCCCCGATGCCGAGCAGGCACAGCACCCGCCGGTCGATACCCAGGAAATGGGTTTTCCTGACACGGCTTGTGTCGCGTTTCGGCTATCGAAGGCGGTGTACCGTCCTCTTTTTGAGCTGGTTTGGGGTGTGGATTTCCACATCCGGTGGCCGGGCAACACCGAAAAGATCTGCGCCACCCCGGGAGGGGCAGCAAGCTTCGGCGGCAGCGCTACCCCAATTCGGCTGAGCCCGGAAGACCGCACCAAGGCGAACAATATCTACGACCATTGGGGGCAGTCCATTTCCAGATACGAGCGCTCGAACCGTCTCAGCCCCTTCACGTCGAAATTCGACGCCTTCCTGGCGGAGAAATCCACTTTAACGTCGGACGAGATGGCCGGTTACAACCTCTTCAAAGGTAAAG
>JBARIB010000610.1:0-5378 GCA_049799535.1 Allostellaceae bacterium
AACTGACCCTCAGCTATGATATCGACAACTGGTCGTTTTACGGCAATTTCTCCGCGTCGCAAGAGCTCGCAAAAAACATCATATCGAGCCAGTTTAACTTTTCTCCAGACGACTTAGCCGAAATAGCTACTAATGCTATTCACACCGATCACGACCAGACCTACACATCCTCTGCCGGCATCAAATACAGGGTCCCCACCTGGAACACTCTCTTTTCGGTCGATCTTACCGCCGGTAGCGGTCTCAGAGCCGACAGCACCTTACCGAACGGAGCCGCCCTGCCGGGTTATCAGCAGGTTAATTTCAGCATCGTCCAGCCGATCGATACTGGAATCTACAAGGGGCTCGAATTCCGCTTTGACGTCATCAACCTGCTCGACCAAGTGTATCAGATACGCAGCGGCACGGGCCTGGGCGTCTTTGCGCCGCAGTTCGGCCCGCGCCGCACTATCCTTGCCGGCCTGACACAGCGCTTCTGACGTGGGTATTGCTGCAAACCGTGTAATCGCTGTACCAAGAACCGGCTTGGCCCGTGCGGCGAATCGCCGCTTTGTGGCGACCGCTACACGGGGGCGCCAACCAAGGTACGTCGCACACCTTGGCCGAGGTCGGCTTGGTCGACCGTATTCCCGAGATCGTGCGCCGCGCCAACGCCGCGAACCGCAGCCATCGGCTCCAATCGCCGCGCTCGCTCGGTGCTCTTCGATCAGGCGCTCGGTTCTGCTGTTCTTGCCGTGGTCAGCGTTCTGGGCACGTGGCCGCCAGCCATTCACCACCATGGTGGATGACCAGGCTGCGGTGCGTTCTCGCAAGCACCTTATCCTCCCTTGCCGGCGCCCGAGCGGCCGGTCTCAGGCGAAAGGAACTGCAATGTGGTCTAAATCCATCTTTTTCGTAATCTTCCTTCTCATCGCTAATAGCGCTGTGGGGCAGACAGGGCAGCTCGAGATCAAGACTCCTTGGGCCCGCGCCACTCCCGGCCACGCGGAAAACGGCGCTGCCTATTTGACGATCGTCTCCCCGACGGCCGACCGCCTAACCGCGGCCTCGTCCCCGGTTGCCAAGAAGGTCGAGCTGCACACGATGTCGATGGAGGGAGGGGTCATGAAGATGCGACCGCTCGCAGCAATAGACATCCCAGCCGGGCAGACCGTCACGCTGAGCCCTGGGGGCATGCACATCATGTTGCTGGGCCTTACCCAGCCGCTCCGTGAGGGACAGTCCTTTCCGCTGACGCTCTCGTTCGACCACGCCGGACCGCGTCAGGTGACCGTCGCGATCGAGAAAGTTGGCGCCATGGGACCTGGAGGGCAAGCGACCAGGTCGCCGCCGATGCAGATGCATCATTAAAGTCTCTCCTCGCACGAAATCTACCGATGGGTCTGCACGGTCGTTTTACCGAGCTTCACCCACAAAGATCCCACCCCGAGATGACCGCCGCGCGGCTAAGGACACTGCTCAAATGAGGTCGTGCCGAACCCTCAGGACGGTCCGTCAAAACGTGATGCTCAGGGTGAAGCGCGCCGAAAGCGGCTCGACTGGCTTGAAATGGACGTCGTAGACCGGCGTTGTTTCGCTCGCCAATTGCGAGGGGTAGAAGTAGTCGATCTGGTGCGCGCCGGTATTGTTGAACAGATTGAGAATGTCGAGCCAGAGCCTCGCCTGCTCGGAGAATTTGTACCCGACGCGAAGATCGACAAGCGTCGTCGGTTTCGAGGTTACGCTGTTGTCCTCGATCAGCGGCCGCCGACCGAAGTAGCGGAACCGCAGCGCGCCGAACCACGGGCCGAGATCCTCGACCGTCGCGCTGGCGGTGGCAATCATGTTGGCCGCACCGGGAATGTAGTTGCCGGGACGGCCGGGCTCGGTATCGGCGGCGCCGTCGTCGCCATTGGCGAAGCGGGCGTGGGTGGCGGCGAAATCGCCATCGAGGCGCAACCACGGAAGCGGCTTGTACGAGGCGGTCAGCTCGATGCCCTTGCGTTGGCTCGGCCGGCCGGGGGTGGTCACAGCCTCATCCCCGCTGAACGTCGCCTCGCTATCGAGATTGAGCACAAATAGCGCGCCTTCGAGTTTGAGATTCGGCAGGGGCTCCGACCGCGCCCCCAGTTCGTAACCTGTTGCCTTGGTCAAAAGCGGTGTCTTGCCCTGGGTTACGACAGTGGGGTTGCCCTGCATGAAGTTGATCTCGGTCGCCAGTGCATCGACATTGGTCGAAGTGCCGCGTAGGTCATTGCTGTGAAAGCCTTGTCCGACACTGAGATAATATTCGGTATTCTGCCAGGGTCCGAAAATCAGATTGCCTTTCGGGCTGGTAATGCCCTGCACGATCGTCCCCGAATTGGCCGGAAGGGTGCTTGCGTCCGAACCGTAATAGAAGTCCTCGCGTAAGCCTGTCATGGTACGGAACTTCTCCGCCCACTGAACCCGATTTTCGATATAGACGCCGGCGCTCGACTCGATCACATGGTCGTCGCGTACCGTGAACCGCACGACTTGGCCGGTGGTTTCCGCCAGACCGATATGAATGTCGTCGGTGCGGGTCTGGAAGCCTATCGTGTTTTTCGCGTCGAAGCCGAAGATGTTGCCCGGCATCATGTAGCTGACGTTTCCACCGTAGATTTTGCGACGGTCCTGCTGCACGAACTGGTCGCCGATCGGCGGCGGAAATGTCACAAACCCGTCGAAATTATTAAACAGCTGCAGCTGATAGCCGATGAAATAGGCGTTCGCGTTGAAGTGGCCGGTGTCGGTCGTCGCGGCATATTTGGCGGAAAAACTGTAGCGCTCCGAACTGCCGCCATCGGTCGGATCAAATGGGCAGTAAAGACAGATCAGCCCCTCGTTAACGGCGCGCTGCGGGATCTGGTTTGTCGCATGGAAGGCATCGTTCATGTACATGCCGGTGAACGAGAAGCCGTTGTCACCATTACCCTGGCTGTAGTTCAGAACTAGGTTGCCCTTGTTGTAATTGTCCGGGATCGTCCAGGGGCCGTCGGCGTGAACATATTCGGCCGCAGCCAATAGATTGCCGGCCGCTATTGGACGCGACATCGCGCCCAATCCGCGGTAATAACCCAGCGTGCCGGCGGTTACCAAGGCGAGGTCGTGCGGCAGCGTGTCTACATAACTGATCTGCACCGCCCCAGCCGTGTCAAAATCGCCGAGGTCGGGGAAGTAGGGGCCCTTGCTATAATGCAAGGTGCTGATCAGTTCGGGGATCATGAAATTGAGATCGGCATAGCCCTGGCCGTGCCCGTGGGTACGCATGTTGACCGGCATGTCCTCAAGCGCGATATCGATATCGGTGCCGTGATCGAGGTTGAACCCGCGCAGAAAATATTGGTTGGCCTTACCCTCACCGCTGTGCTGCGTAGCGATCAGTCCCGGGACCACCTCGAGCACTTCACCTACACGAGATCGCGGCTGCTCCTCGATCTGCTTCCCGGTGAGCACTCCTTGCGAGGCCGTATCCGGGGCGAAAAACGTTCTGTCGGCCTGTGCGGACACGCTCACTTCGGGCAATATCGTCAACGTCTCGCCGGCATCCTGGGCTTGCGCGACGGAGGTCGGACCGAGAGATATAAGAAGATTGGCGGCAAGCCCGCCCCAAAGCTCCATTCCGCCGCGCCGCATGTTTCCCCCAGCGCAAAGCGGTCACGCGAACGGACGAGGAAGGCCTGTGCGGAGCTTCCGCGGACACCGGCCACCTACCCGTCGGCTCACCCCGACCGACGCGCCCGCGATTGACCACGGCGATGGCAGGTCTCCTGGCTTGCGGGTCCCTGCCTCGCGTCGCCTTCCCGGTTACCCAGTGGCTCGGATGACGCTCGGCTCGCCGCTCACAGTTGCGGGGACAGCCACGGCATTGGCTCTGTCGGCCGCACCGTGTTCCCTTTTGATCCCTCGATCGGGAACCATCACCTCCAGCATAGGGACAGCGTATGAATCACGTCCATATGAAAACGTCATGCGATGACCAAAGTCGCATCCCGCCGCTAAAGCTTGCGGCGCTGACCCCAACGTGGCAGCAGCTATCGCCTTTCGATCTGGCATCGAGCCCCTCACGTCGGCTAAAAGGGTTGCGCCGCCCTCGATGAATCTCTCGGGGACGGCTGCCGAGGAGAAAATTCATGCGAACGCAGACTATCGGTTCTCGGCCGCGCACGAGGCCGGAGACTTCCTCCCGGGCGGAGGCGGTCGCCGCTGCTGTGCTTGCCGCTCTTGTCGGGAGTTTCCTGATTTGGGGTGTCGGCTTTTCGCACATCGACGTGCTCCACAACGCGGCGCACGACACTCGCCACTCGGCCGGCTTCCCCTGCCACTAGGCGGATATGGCCGTCTTCCGCCGGCTCGTGTTTGTCGCTCTTTATGCAGGGTTGCTCTCCGGCATTTTTGCCACCGCCGCTCATCAGATTGGGACGGTGCCGGTCATTCTGAAAGCCGAGATATACGAGAAGGCATCGGAGCACGTCACCGCTATGGCGCATGAGCAGGCCGCTTGGGAGCCGGAGAACGGAGTAGAGCGCACGGCGTATACGCTGCTGGCGGATATCCTGACCGCGATCGGGTTTGCGCTCCTGCTTGCAGCCGGACTCGCGTTGCGCGGCGGGGATGTGACTTGGCACGAAGGGCTTTTTTGGGGTTTGGCGGGCTTTGCGACGTTCACGATCGCACCGAGCCTCGGCTTGCCGCCCGAAGTGCCCGGAACCGAGGCGGCGCCCCTCCTCGAGCGTCAACTATGGTGGCTCGCCACTGCCTTCTCGACCGGCTCCGCGCTCGCGCTGCTTGCCTTCACCCGGCGCGCGCCATGGGCAATCCTCGCCGCGCTCCTAATGGTGCTGCCGCATCTTTACGGCGCGCCGCAACCGGCCACGCCTGCCGCCGCCGCGCCCGAGGCACTTGCTCATCGATTCGTGGTGGCCGTCACCGTGGTGAGCTTCCTGTTCTGGCTCATTCTTGGTGCATCAACCGGATTTTTCTACAAACTCTTTCAGCCGACCGTCCGCGCGGACGCAGGCGGTTAAGCCCCGATTCGAACGGATCACGGCGGCTGCGAAATTCGATCTGCGCGATCAGCCGCGGCCCTCAACGATACCGCTCTCGGCGTTTTTGCGCCGCAATTCGGCCCACGGCGCACGTTTCTTGCCGGTCTGACGCAACGTTTCTGACGCGGCAGCGATCTCCACGAAATCGCCACGATCGCTGGCTCGTCTTGCCGGCCGCCGACGCGCCACACTTCGCACGCTTCCGGCTTATGAAATGAATTGCAGAGGTTCATCGTGAACGACCCCGCCGCGACCCTTTCGATCGTCAAACTCTTCATGAATGCCGACCCCGTCGTGAAGGGCGTTTTGCTGCTGCTGCTGGCGGCTTCG
>JBARIB010000611.1:0-8661 GCA_049799535.1 Allostellaceae bacterium
CCCCTGGAGAGCCGCCGGGAGCGAGCGTCAGCTGCTCTGCGCCCGGCGCGGTGGCGCCCGGCGGGCCCGGTGTCGGCGCGACATTGCGCGGCGTGAAGGCGCGTTGCAGCAGGTTTTCTAGATCCGCGCTCTGGCCGTTCTGCACGTAGTAGACGTGCCAGCTGCGGGCGGTAGCATCTTCGACCTGATTGGTCAGCCTAAAGAATCGTCTCGCAGCATCGATGTAGCGCGGCTGCGAGGAGACCACCAAAACGGCATTGACCCGATCCATCGGGATGACGCGAACAATACCCGCGAGCGCGCCTTCGGCCTGCGCCTGCAACACGCGCTCTAACTCGCTGGCGCGCTTTGCCGGGTCACCATCGCCGACCGGGAATAGAGCGTAGGATTGGCCTGCCAGCACATCGATATCAAAGGCCCGGACAAGACCGACCAGTGTTTGGCGAACCGCCGTGTCCCCGGAAATGATCAGCGCATTGCGCGCCGGGTCGGCTGCAATTTTGCCGCCTTCGGCGACATAAGGTTCGAGCACTTTCGCAAGATCTCTGGCAGACGCATAGCGCAAGGGCACGACCTGAGTTCCGGCACCGGGCGCGTTCGTGCCGGAGACCAAGTTGCGCGTTGAGCCCGCCGGCAACGGCACCACGGCGTAGACCCCGTTCCTTTCAATGAGGGTCGCTCCATTCTCGTTGAGCAGGGTTTCGAGCGTAGGCAACAGCGCCGACCGCGGCAATGGCGTGCCGGTTTCAATGGATCCCGTACCGCGGACGTTCGGGTCGATCGTGTAATTCAGATTCAACGTGGTGCCGAGAATAGTGCGCACGATCTCACGAATATCGGTATCGACAAAGTTGAGCGTGACATCGCCGGTTTGGCCCGCCGCCACCGGCGGTGGCGGCGGCGCGACTGTTGGCACCGTTGCGCTTGCCGACGAGACAAACGCCCGTTGCCGGCTGCGGTCGGTCGGGATGGTGCCATTTACCCGCGGTTCTGCCGCCTGTAGGCCCGTCGGCTCTTCCAAGGGTATCAATCCGGGTGGCGCCGGCATCTGCCCCTGACAGGCAGCTACGGTCGCCACAGCCAGAGCAAGGGCGGGCCGCCGAGTGTATCGCGGAATCTGCATCAGCGCGGTGGTCGCACCCGTGCTGGCCGTGGCGGCGCGAGCGGGAGCGCTGGATTGGGACGCCCCGGAAGAGCAGCGGCGGGAACAGGAGGCTGAGGCATGCCTGCGCCGGGCGCATTGGGGAGCCGCGCGCCGCCGGGCGGAGGCTTTACGGCGGGCGGAACAAGGTTGGGATCAAACTTCGGTTGCAGTGTCTTTGTTCCGCTCGGGCCGGTCAACGAAACCTCGCGGGGCGTGATACTCTCGATTCGCCACCCGCTTACTTCGTCACCTTCGGCGCGCTTCAGGGGTTTGTCGCCGTTGACCGCGAAGATTGCGAGCCGGCGCGCTGGGGTCGTGACAATCCCGGCGAGTCGGGTATCAGCCAGATCGCTGTCACCCGCAGCTCCCGCTTGAGTGCTTTGGGGAGGGCGGCGAGTAGGGCTAAACAGCGGCTTGGCAAGCGCGATGGCGACCGGATCACCTATCCGAGGGTCTTGTTGGCGCTGTGAGGGTTTCGCGACCTCTGGCACCCCCTTAAAGGTGGCAATGGCTTCATCGTCTGCGGCAGTCGGCTGCAGCTCCAAGTACACGATAGCTCCGAACAGCAGGCATCCGGCAACAAGCAGAGACAACAGAAGGCGATGTATCATGACTTGGCGCCAGCCGACTTTTCCGCGTCGCGGTAGCCGTAGACATCGAACCCCGCATCGAGCCCCGCGGCTGCCGGGGTTCCGGGGCGCCTCAGCACCCCATGTATGTGCAAATTGTCGATGACCAGCGGCGGCGTGGCCGACTCCAGTTTGGCAAGGAATTTGACCAGGGTCTCGTACTGGCCGCTGAGGACGTATCGCAATCCGATTCGGCGATAACCCGAACGTGCCTCGGCAGGAAGGCTTTCGGTACTGCCAATCGTCGCACCGACAGAGTTGGCCAGTTCCTCGATGCGGCTCTGCAAAGATGCCGCCGCAATGGCATCGCTAGCGCCCTCTAACGTGAGTTTGCGCGTTCCGGCAGCTGCACGCAGCTGTTCTACACGCGCATGTAGGAGCGGCAGCTCGTCTTCGGCTGCGTGCAGCCGCGGAGCCAGTGCACGCTGGTTCTCGAGCACCGCTGCCCGTTCCGCGTAAAGCTCGAGAAGCGGAGAAACTATGAGAAAGTAAACGGCTCCCAGTGCGATGAGCAGTAAGCTCAGCGCCAAGAGCTGTCCCCGTCGGCCGGTTGGCATATTCGCTAGCGCAGCTACGGTCCGATCTCCGCGTTGATCGTAAAAAGCTCCGTGTGCAACGCTTCCAGCCGGGTCACCGGAGCCGAAAAACCGGGATTGCGGAACTCGCTGTCGGCGGCCAGAGCTGGGATCAGTTTGGCGGCGGCAGCAGAACGGCCGCTGAGCGTGATTTTGCGCTGCTGCAGTTGCAATTCCGTCAAATAGGTGTCATCAGGCAGAACCCGCGTCGCGGCCGCGAGTACAACGAGTGGCCGTCCGGCTTTATCGCGTTCACTTTCGATAAAGCCGGCGTTGGCGGACAAACGATCGATTTCTTGGCGTAGTCTGTCGGCCTCGGCGGCAGCGGCCCGCCCGGCGCCGATTTCTTTCTGTAGCGAGGCGATCGCCAGCTCCTGTCGCACGAAGGGCGTCACCACGGCGGCGATGGCCAGGGCAGCGCAGCAGGCAGCCGCGGGCC
Source organism: Allostellaceae bacterium (assembly GCA_049799535.1). Lineage (GTDB taxonomy): Bacteria > Pseudomonadota > Alphaproteobacteria > ATCC43930 > CGMCC-115725 > AP-15. The sequence goes on from JBARIB010000611.1 coordinate 2,788, forward strand.
ATAGTATTCGGTTCGAGGCCTTATGGGTGTGGGTTCCATTGCCGTTGACGGGCAGATACATGCCCTTGTCCGGACCCTCCGCTACCTCGATCCGTCTTGGATGGATCCCAACCCCCGCAAGATCCGTCAGCAGTGGGTCAATCTGCGCTCGCGGCACCAGTGCGAGCCGGACGGAAAGGCGCCCATTCTGCCGGTCAACCGCTGTGACGCGGTGGTTCCAATACAATTCCTCCGCCTGGAACGGGGTCTCCCGATCCATCTCAAAGGCGAGGACTTGGTCAAGCTCACGTTCAGCGGCCACTGGCAAGCTGACCGTCTTGCCCAGAACATCTCCCTCGCCGAGACGTAGCACCGCCATTCGTTCAGCGGCGCGAGGCAGTTCGGCTACGCCGATCGCGCCGAGGGCGAAGCGGCCGAGCGGGGTTTCTTTGCCATTACGGCGCAACTCTACGGCAACGGCCTCGACTCCGTGCGCGAGCGGTCCAACCGGTGTGATGACCAGGGCATCACCAGCGCTGAATGCAGACCGGCGCAGTTCCTGCGGCAGAATATCCGCAAGCTGGCCAACCCACCACGCAAAGAAGTCACGTATCATGATCCGAGACCAAACCGATCCCAGTCTGCCCTACCACACCGTGATGCTACAGCAGACTTGTCGAATATGGCTCGATCAAGGCAGCTCTGCCTGCAAGTTCTGGATTCCCGCGGTGGGAGACGGCGCGCGCAAGCTGAAGCTGGGCAAATTCTCGCGCCACGGCGCGAATCGTTTCGATTTAAGACTGAGGAGCAGCGATCAGATCCGGGAAACGGCGCCGGTCTTGCTTGGCAAATGCGAGCCTAACGCGGATCAGTTCGGGGATTGCGGGGCCGTCCCACTGCGGGTGCCAACCTGCAGATTGTTCTGGGGGAATAGCGCCCCAATAGGCGAGATCAAGATGCTCGACATTGCGAACCAATTCGGTTTCGGTGGGCTCGGGTGCCGGTGCGCTGGTGAGCTCGTGTCGATGTGGTGTCCAGCGTAAGACCAGCCGTCCGCGGCTGAGTTGAAGCGTGATATCAGCGCGCTGAGTGGTTCCGAGCCCGGTCGGCAAATCGCCGATAAACGCCAAAGTTTCGGCGGTTCCTTTGAGTTCCACGCCGCCAGCAGCTCCCGCCCCGAAAGCAAAAGACGGTGGGGGGGCTATCCCGCTCAGCAGCGTGCGGAGAATGCGGGCGGTCGCGTCGAGTTCGGCGGTCTCGCCGACACGGCGCGACTGCGCGTCCCAAAGTGTGAGGCCGGTGTGAACGCCCTGAGTGAGCCCGACCATCAATAAGCCCAGAACCAAGATGACAACGAGTATTTCGAGCAGCGTAAAGCCGGATTGACGGCAGATCGCGGGGCGGTTCCTTCGGGCGCGCTTCATTCCCCGCCCTCTGCCGAACCGAGGCGTAGTGTCTTCAGGACGACGGATCGCTCGCCGGCACGGCCCGGCCACGAGATTGCGACCTCGACATTAAACAGGGTTGTTGTCTGGGGAGAAATGCCGTCCGGCGCAAGCGATTGCCGCTGAGTGACCGGCCGTGTGCGAAGCGTCCACCGATAGCCGCCTCCGTCGTCCCCGGTAAATTCTCCGGCCACCAGGGCAGCGTCCCGTCCGATCGCGGCGAGATGGGACTGAGCGCGTTGAATAGCCTCCTCGGCGCGCGCTGCAGTGTCCACTGAAACCAGCCCGCCGCTTCCAGCCTGGAACAAGCCGACGAGCGCCAGCCCGGCAATAGCCAGTGCGACCACAACCTCGAGCAACGTGAAGCCGTTGCGCCTCACCGCGCGTTCAGCGTACATCGGCGACACTGACCCTTCCGGTCAGCCAATCGACGCCGACGACGATACGCCGCTGCCCAGCCGCAAGCATGATCCTGCCGCCCGTGGAACTGCCGTCGGGATGAAAGCGAATATCGCCGGCCCTCGCCCCGCGATTTTCACCGGCGATCGTTAGCAGCTCGAGTGAGAGATTGGCGGGCAACGCGCGCTGCCTGCCGGTCCCAATGCGGTAATGATGGTCGATTAAATCGAGATCGAGGGCAACGGATCGATTGGTGGCGATTGCCTGCGAGCGTGCCAGGCGCAATCCGGAAACGATCTCGGAAGCTGTTCCCTTCAGACCGAGCCCGCTGCTCCAGGGCGGTTTATAACTGGCTACGAGCACTAACGCGACGCCTAGTATCGCGAGCGTCACGATGACTTCGATCAAGGTGAAGCCGCGAGAGCGAGCCAAGTCGTCGGGGACCGCCTCAGACTGCCAGATCATTAAGACTCAGCATGGCCGTAAGCAGAGCGCTGACAATGCCGGCCACCGCCAATCCCATTGCGATCGTAATCATCGGCACGAGCAACGCGACAAGGCGTTGCATCATGAGGCGTGCTTGCTCATCGTGAATATCGGCCGCCTTGAGCGACATCGATGCGAGCTGCGCCGCTTCTTCGCCGAGCTGGAGCAGGTGAATCGTCCGGGTCGGGAACAAACCGGAAGCTGCGAGCGGCCGGGCAAGGCCGGCACCGCCCTTTGCGCCGACCGCTGCCGCCTCGACGGCAGCCGCGGCGGCGAGGTTGCCGAGCGCTTCCTTGGCAATGCCGAGCGCCGGGATTAACGGCACACCATTCTGCAGCAGGCTTCCAAGGGTTCGGGTCAACCGCGCGGCCAAGGTTTCGCGCAACAATCCGCCCGCGACCGGCACACGAAGCAGCATGCGGTCAAACTTCATGCGGTAGATAGGGCGGGCCAGGAGCTGGCGGGCAATCAGGGCCCCCGCTAAAAGGGCCAGCAGCATCCAAGGCGTAGCCGCGCCTGCTACCGTCCCCACGACCATCAGCACCCGTGTGGCGGCCGGCAACTCGGCGCCGGATTGTTCGAAGATCGGCACGAACTGCGGCAGAACGTAATCGAGCAACAGCGCGATCGAGCCGATGGCCGCGAGGACGAGCAATGCCGGATAGATCATCGCGGACCGCAGATTGGCGCTGAGGCTGCGCTCGCGCTCGAGCAGCATCGCCAGCCGGTCGAGTGTTGCCGGCAAGGTACCGCCCGCTTCACCCGCTCGCACCAGGCCGATATAGAGCTTGGAAAAGCTGCGCGGTTCAGTCGCCAGAGCCGCGGCGAGCGAGTTGCCGGATCGCACCTTGTCGCGCACATTGCCGAGGATCACTCGAGTGCGGGGGTTCCGCGCGCTTTCGACGACAAAACGCAGGGCTCGGTCGAGATCTTGGCCCGCCCCCAACATGATCGCCAGCTCACGGGTAATTTCGCTCAGCGCCGCCTTATCGAGGCTTCGACTGCGCCCCAGCTCGATGCGCAAAAGATCGGCCCAACTGCCTCGCCCATTGGCCGGATCGGCCCGCAAGACGACTTGCCCTTGGCGCTGCAGCCTCTCAACGACCGTCCCGCGATCCGGCGCTTCCATTAGGCCACGGACGACTTCGCCGCCGGGATTTACTGCCGACCAGCGGAACGACGGCATATCGGCTCCTCGTCCAAGGGCCATGCGGCCCGCTCGATACGATCAGGATAGCCGGCTTAGTGACGAAAAGATGGCTAGGCCTCGCTGCGGATGCAGCGCACTACTTCCTCGATAGTGGTGTCGCCTTCGATCACCGCGAGCAGACCGCTGTCGAAGATCGGACGCATCCCCTGCTCGATCGCGGCGCGTTCTATCGCAGCGTCATCGGCCCCCTCGAAGATTAATCGATCGATGGCTCGGTTCGGCACCAGAAGCTCGGCGATCGCGCGCCGGCCACGGAAGCCCGTGCTACGGCATTCCGGGCAACCGCTTGGATGAAAAAGTGTGATTGCGTTTGCCGGGGCCAAGCGTTCGAGCCCCAGCCGCTCGATCAGGGCCGAAGGCGCCGGGTCAGCGGTCTTACACGCCGGGCATAGGCGACGGACGAGGCGCTGCGCGAGCACCGCCTTCAAGGTTGCCGTCATCAGGTAATCCTCCAGCCCCATGTCGCGTAGTCGTGTCATTGTCGAGGCAGCCGAATTAGTATGCACAGTCGATAGCACAAGATGGCCGGTGAGCGCCGCCTGAACGGCGATCTGTACGGTTTCGAGATCGCGGATCTCGCCGATCATGATGACATCCGGATCCTGACGTAGGATCGACCGCAACAAGCTGGCGAAATTCAAGCCGATTTGGGGCTTGACCTGTATCTGGTTAATGCCCGTGAGTTGGTATTCGATCGGGTCTTCCACAGTCACGACATTGCGCGCCACCGTGTTCAGTTTTAACAGGCCAGTATAGAGGGTAGTTGTTTTGCCGCTGCCGGTCGGCCCAGTGACCAATACCATCCCGTTTGGCAATTCGAGCGCGCGCTCGATGCCTTCCCGGACATCCCGCGGCAAGCCGAGCTTCTCGTAGTCGAACTCGACGGCCGTCCGGTCGAGCACCCGCAGAACCACCTTCTCGCCATGCAGCGAGGGGATTGTCGAAACCCGGAAGTCGATCTCGTGCCCGCGGACCGTCAGCTTGATCCGGCCGTCCTGCGGCAGCCGCCGCTCGGCGATATCAAGCCGCGCCATGATCTTGATCCGCGAAATGATCGCCGCTTGCAAGCGCGCCGGCGGTGGTTCGACCTCGTGGAGCACGCCATCGTAGCGATAACGCACCCGCAGCCGGTCTGGGAATGGCTCGAGATGCACATCCGAAGCATGAGTTTCGACAGCACGGGCAATCAGCTGATTAACCAGCCGGATCACCGGCGCCTCGCTCGCGAGGTCCTTCAGCCGTTCTGCGTCCTCTTCCGCCGGTTCGGCATCGGGCGCCATCTCGTCCAAGACTTCGTCAGTATCGGTGCCCTCCGCCGGTTCGGCGTAGAGCCGGTCGAAGGCAGCTTCAAGCTCGATCGGCACCGCGACAGCAACAGCCACCGGGCAGCCCAGCGCCGCTGCCACAGAGTTGCGGGTAAACACGTCGAGCGGATCGGCCATCGCGAGTGTCGCCCGATCATCGCTCAAAGCGATCGGCATCGCACGCGCGCGTCGTAGGAATTTTGGTTTCAGCCGATCTTGGAACAGTGGCTTTTCGGGATAATCTGCGGCTCCGACGAGCGGTGCCGCGGTCAGCTTGGCCAGTGCTTCAGCGAGGCCGCGATCGCTGATCAGGCCAAGCTGGGTCAGAACCTGATCGAGCCGAGCGCCGGTTTCGGCGGCGACCCGGCGCGCGCGGTCGAGAGTGCGGCGGTCGATCGCTCCGCCGTCGACGAGGGTGCCGCCGAGTTGTGCAAACAGTCCGGCGGCGTCCTGTGTGCTCGGAGAAAGAGTGGGGTCGAAGGTCATGGCGGGGCTATATCACGAGCGGGCGCGCGCGCCCGCAACAGAATAAGCTAAGCTGAGGTTTCGCGGCGATTGCAAGCGTACGGAGCGGAACTGCTCGACAGGATAGTGGCAGCCGGTGAGGCGGACTGGACCCTGTTGTTGCTGGCGCCATTCATCGGCAGCTTTCTCGGCTCGATCATTCAACGTCTGCCGCAGGGTTTGTCGATCGTCGTAGGACGGTCGCGCTGCGAGGCCTGCGGTGCGCCGCTCCGAGCGCGCGACCTACTGCCGTTTGTCAGCTGGCTTGCGGCGCGGGGCCGTTGCCGTCATTGCGGCCGTCCTCTCGGCTGGTTCTACCCGGGGATAGAGTTGGCCGCGCTCGCCGTAGCGCTGACCGCCGCGGTGGTTGATGGCGGAGGAGGGGGTGCCTGGCTCGATTGCGTCTTGGGGTGGTGGCTGCTCACTCTCGGCTGGATCGATTTGCGATATTGGCTTTTGCCGGACGCCTTGACTTTACCGCTCGTCATCGTCGGCCTCGGCGCGGCCGTCGCCTTCGATTCCGAACAAGTGTTCTACCGCGCTCTGG
>JBARIB010000612.1:0-2655 GCA_049799535.1 Allostellaceae bacterium
AGGCCGGACGACGCCTATGAGCCGCGAAGGCCTCGTCAAGGGCTCGTCGGGGATGCACGATATTGGTATGGCAATCGACGCAGGTGGCGAGACCCTGGCGCAGCAAATCGTGGGCGTGACGCCCTAAGACGTTCGTCGGCGTAATTGCGTTCACGCCATGACAGCTGAGACAGGTGATGCTGTTCTGAGCGTGCATTTCGGCGCGAACTTCCCGCTGGAGGTCATCCCGGTGCGCTTCCGGAGCTCAATATCGCTGAAATCATTCGTTAATTCGGCGAACACGTCCTTCGCGCCCGAGGTGACGTGGGTGTAGATTTCGATGAACCAGTTGTTCCTTGGGATGTGGCAATCGCCGCAGCTCGCCTGCACGCCTTCATGGTTGCTGCGATGCGCCGAATATTTGAAAAAAGAATCATCGGCCTGAAAAGCCATCGTGTGGCAGGAAGCGCAAAAGGTGTCGGTCGAAGTGTAGCGATCGATCGCGACGCGGGCGATGATGCCGCCCACGCCGAACACGCCGGCAACGACCAAGAGGGCGACCAACAGCTAGGGATTGAGCCGCATTGCCAAGTCTCCAGCTGCCCAGCGAGCGGCTTTCTTCGACATCCATATCGAGGCGCCAGCCGGTGGAAGAATAGAGGAGCTTCGCGGACAATTTCAATTCCAAAGAGCAGCCCAACCCGCGACTGTTTATCGCGGGCGTAGGCGGCAAACATCATCGCAATAGGGGAAGCGGCGTCGGTCGATGTGGCCGTCTTGACTTGGCGGCGCAACCGGCGAAAAAAGATCGCGCATATATGAGCGCCCCGCCTCGGCTATCGTCTTTGCACGGTCGAAACTGAAGCATTCGGTCGAGTTAGAGATTCATTTCTATGAGCCTGTCATCGTGGATTTTGGCGGCAAGGCCGCGAACTCTCAGCCTTTCGACTGCGCCGGTCGTCGTTGGAGCAGCCCTCGCTTGGGCGACGGAAGGAGAGCTTCCGTGGCCAACGGTCGTCGCGGCGCTTATCGGCAGCATTTTCATCCAACTCGGCGCCAACCTGCACAACGATGCGGCCGATTTCAAACGAGGTGGCGATGGGCCGGATCGAGTCGGGCCGCCCAGGGCGACCGCTTCCGGCTTGCTCGACGGCTCCGCGGTCAATCGCGGCGCATTGGCATGTTTTGCTTTGGCGGCGCTCATGGGCGCCTATCTCGTCTGGGTCGGCGGCTGGCCGATTTTCCTGCTCGGGGTTGCGTCGATCCTGTCCGGATGGGCCTACACCGGCGGCCCGCTTCCCATCGCATACACGCCGCTCGGGGAACTGTTCGTGATGGTCTTCTTCGGCCTCGGCGCCGTATGCGGCACATACTGGCTTTGCGCCGCGAAGATCGACCCGACCGCGGTCGAAGCTGGTCTCGCACTAGGGTTGTTCGCTGCGGCGGTGCTGCTGGTCAACAACCACCGTGACGTCGAGGCCGACACACGGGTCGGGCGACGGACCCTCGCTATCATGGCCGGTCCAACAGTGACGAATTGGATCTATGCCGTCATGATGCTGGTCCCCTTTGGACTGCTCCTTCCGCTCGGCTCCGCGCTCCCCCGAGGCCATGTGTGGCCGGCGCTCATCTCATTGCCGCTGGCAGGCTTGTTGATCAACCGATTCGCCCACGAACCACGCGGCCCCGGCTTCAATCGAATACTCGTGCAAACCGCGCAAATCCAGGCCTTGTTCAGCGTCTTGCTGTCTCTTGGCTTGGTGTTGTGACGCTGTTCCGATTTCCCGCATGTGATGTCGCCAATCTTGGACTACATTGTTCCGATGCACCGTTGGCACTTCGAACTTACCGTCGGGGCGGGTGCTTTTGGCTGAGCCAGGAGTGTGCGTTCGCGCCGAGCCGCGTTAACCCGGAACAGATGCCGTCGGGCCGGTGCGCCCAGTCGCCCGCGTGCATCAGCAATCCTCACGCAACTCACGTCTGAAAGGTTCGTGCGCTCCTTTGCGGCCTGATCTCGCTCAGGATGGCGCGCCGTAAAGCCGGTGCGCGCGACGTCTAAAGGCCGACATCGTCGCGATTGCCTGCTCGGCGAACTTGGCTCCCATGAGCGTCTGCAACATGCGCGATCGGAATTCGAAAACAACGTGATATTCGACATTCGTGGCGCCCTCAGCGGCAGGCTCGAAGGTCCAGCGCTGTTCAAAACGATCGAACATCGAATCCCCGCTGCGAATGTCGATCCGATGCGGTCGATCGAGCGCCGCGATCGTTAAGAACCGCTTGCGGAGTGGTCCAACGCCAACCGTCATTGCCACGACAATCGTGCGATCCCTGCGGTGGCAGACGCGCGCCTCGAACACCCAGGGCATGAATTCCGGGTATCGTTCGACATCGGCCACGAGATCGAACAATTGCGGCGCGGCGTATGGCAGATGCTGTCTTTCGGCGTAGGCCGACATCGCAGGCTACCGAATTGGCCCAATCATTGTATGGGATTTGCAAGTCTGATCCTGTCGCAAAACACTCGGGCGAAGCTACCCGCCTTCGAGCGATGCTATATAGGCCACTAGTTCCCAGATCTGCTTTTCGGTGAACATGGGCCACGGCGCCATGGCGGTTCCGGGCACGCCATTTCGAATGGCAAGAAATGTCCGGCCCACATTTGCCGGCTCAGAC
>JBARIB010000613.1:0-2348 GCA_049799535.1 Allostellaceae bacterium
GCCCAAATCGACGGCGCGAACCATGGCGGTGCCACTTTGGTCGGCGCCTTTCAACCGAAAGCCGCGACACTAGAATGCACTAAACGCCACTTTCAGTACTCAACTCCAAGGTTCGCCGCCGTGAATCGAGGCCAAGTAACAACTAAAAATCACATTCGGGCTCGCAATGCAACTGCACAAGGGTCGTAATTCTAACCGGCCAGCGGAGTATGATATTTTGCAAGGAAGTACGCCTTTGGCGCTGGCCCTACTAGGCGAGCTATCCGAAAGGCGAAGGCTTGAGGCAAGATTGCGGAACCGGCTGATTACTATGGCGCGGCCCCACCGCCGCCCACGAGCACAAAGGCCCCCCACACGGCAGGATGAGCAAACTCGGGTGATCGATGGGCATCCAACATACCCATCATCACCCGTCGCAGGGCTTCCGAGCGATCGATCGCAGGATCCCGGGCAAGCTGCGCCAACGTCTCGACCATCAGGTGGACGGAGCCGGCTGACGGCGGGCGCCAGTGCGACACTAAAAGGCTGCGGGCGCCGGCGTAGAAGAACGCCTTGGCCATCGGAAACAGCCCCTCGGCGGCGGGAGAACCGTCCGCAGCCGTGTTGGAAGCGGACAGAATTACCAATTTGGCATTAAGCTTGAGAGCGGCAATCTTCGAAGCCGTCAACAGCCCGTCATCGTCCGAGCGGCCATCGACGACCGAGGTAAGAACAAGAGCTGGCTCCGAGGTACCCTCGACTTCACCGGATATCAGCGCAGGTGTCGCAAACGCGATCGTCTGATAGCTCGCCAGCGGCATCTGCGTGAGCAGGTCTGCTGTCGCGCGCTCACCGAGCAGCAAATCCTTCTCCGAGGCGCCCAAGGCTCTAGCGACGGCACGCAGCTCATCCGCCGTTTCTGGCATAGCCGAAAGCTTGGGGCCCGCCTCGAGATCTTTGAGGGGGGCCAGCGTCGCCAACCGTATCCCGGCTGCACTCTTGCCCAACACGGGGCTGCCAATGCCGAGGAATCCAGCTGTGGTGCGCGCCGGAGCCGGCGATTGCCGGAAGCCGCGCAGAGAGGACACCGCCGGAAGGACGGTGACCGCGTAGTCGCGAGCGAGCCAGGCAATCTGACGATGCTCTTCGAAGTTATCGGGATCGGCTTGTGGTAGTTTCGTCACCAGAACGCTCGGCGGCAGACCTAGTAGAGGCCCGTCCGGCACGATCAGCAGGTGATCGACGCCCGTGAGCAGCGGTCTGGCCGGGGCCAAAATCTTTTCGTAAAGCCTGTGCGCCCGACTGGCCGGATAAGGCTCCAGGTGAGGGTTACGCCGCGGGTCAAGCCGAGAACGCAGCGCGACCACCTCATCGGTGAGCGCCGCGGCGCCAATTCCGAGCCGATAAAGGGCAATGCCCTCACCACGCACCGCCCATAACCAGGTCTCGTCGGCGATGCTGAGGTAGATCAGCAGTGCTTCGTCATCGCGAAGCAAGGCCCGAGCGGTCTCATTCGAGATCGGCTGAGGATTGGTCAATTCGGCATAAGCGGGAAATTCACGGGCGATCCGGGTATCCAGCGCTCCGAGCTGCTGGTCGATATCCCTGACAGCGGCCTGCAGCGGCCCCCGTTGCCCCGACTTGCGCTCGCCGGGTGAGCGGCCCGCCTGCCTTAGGATCTCAGCGAGCCAATGCCTGCGGCCGGTCAGATCTGCGCGTTCGCGCGCGGCCGCCGCTAGGGCGTCGTCACCGGCAGCCAAATTCGCAGCCGCGGCGCGGAGCGCAGGAGCGGCCGTGGCAGCTTGCGATATCTGCACAATTCGCAGCGTCTGTGCCGCCGCCATAGCGGATTGGTGCGGCTCTGCCGCGGCCGCCAAATACGCGATGCGAATATAGTTACCGATATAGGCCCGATACCTGCGGCGTTCCGCGAGCCCGCCCCTCGAAATCTCAAATAAGCCCGACCGGAGTTGCTTCTCCAGAGCCTGCATACATTGGGCGCTAGCCGCCAGCGCCGGCTCCATCCGGTTTTCGGCCCTATACAGTTCAGCCAGGCTGTCCAGGTTATCGACAACGGCGGGATCGTCGGGGCCTAGCGACTTTCTTCGGACCTCCAGCGCGCGCTGGAGCAGACGTTCGGCTTCATCATAGTGGCCTTGTGCCGCTGCCAACGCCGCCAGGTTTGTTAGGCTTGCCGCGACATCCGGATGATCAGGGCCGAGAGTCCTCTCTCGAATTGCCAAAGCGCGCCGGTACAAGGGCTCGGCGGCGCCATTACGGCCTTGCACCCGGTTGATCACTGCCAGATTGGTCAGGGTTCTCGCAACGTCGGGGTGATTAGGGCCGAGCGTCTTTTCCTGCAACGCCAA
>JBARIB010000614.1:0-2823 GCA_049799535.1 Allostellaceae bacterium
CGTCCCGTGAAGGGCTGGAAATCGGCGCCGGACCCGGCGGATGTGCGCGCTGCAGTCGACCAGCTCCTGGGAGCACGCAACCCGCTGATCTACGCCGGCGAGGGGGTCATCTACGCGGGCGCCTCGGAAGACCTGAAAGCGCTGGCGGAGCTCGTGAATGTGCCGGTGATCACGACTCTCAAGGCCAAAGGGGCGTTCCCGGAGGACCATCCGCTATTCGTCGGCGTGCGCGGCGATCAGGTGGCACACTACCTGAACAAAAGCGACCTCATCCTCGCCGTAGGCTCGAGCCTGTCGCCGGGCCGCTTCAGCCACGGCATTCCCGATGCGGCGAAGAAGACCATCATCCACTGCAACGTCGACGAGCTGCACATCAACAAGATGTATCCCACGGCGCACGCGGTAATCGGCGATGCGCGCCTGACCTTGCAGGCGCTCCGCCAGGAAGTGTCCGACCGCACGTCGGGCGCCACGGGCGGCGCCGGACGGAATGCGGTTGATGTGGCGGCGGAAGTGAAGGCGGCACGCGACCAGGGGCTTGCCAGATACCGGCAGGTCATGAACTCCGACGAGAAGCCGATCAACCCCTATCGGGTGTATGGCGATCTGATGGAGGTGCTGGATCTGCGTAATTCGTTCGTGACGCACGAATCCGGTAACACGCGGGACCAGCTGAGCACCGTCTTCGGCACGCTGATCCCGCGCGGCTTCCTCGGCTGGGGCAATGTCTCGACGCTTGGCTTCAGCCTGGCTGCCGCCATTGCCGCCAAGAAGGCGTTTCCAGAGAGGGCATCCGTGGCGGTGACCGGCGAGGCGGGCCTTGGCTACATGCTCGGCAACCTCGAGGTTCTGCTGCGCGAGAAACTCGGGATCACGGTCGTGCACATCAGCAATGGCGGTTTTGCGGGCTATGGACCCGGCTTCTGGGGGCCGGGACACGATCCCTTCACGCACCGGGTGCTGGGGCCCGACGAGGTGGATATGTCGAAGGTGATCGGCGCCCTCGGCTTCCACACCGAGCGGGTCAGCGAGCCCGCCGAAATCATCCCGGCCCTGCGGCGGGCGCTCGACGTCAATACGTCGGGTCGCCCGTCCTATATCGAGTTCATCTGCTGCCAGTACCCCGTCTATGGCCAGTGGGTCGGACGGGGGGAGTGAAACGATGCCGAAGCTGATCCCCGTCGCCGACGCTTTGAGCAAGCCCTTCTGGGACGCCGTCAATCAAAGGCGGCTCGTCTTGCAGCACTGCGCGGCCTGCGACCGGCTGCAATACCCGCCGCAGCAGGCTTGCCAATTCTGCAACTCGGCCGCCGGTCTGACGTGGAATGAGGTCGCGGGCAGAGGCCACATCGCCACCTCCATCGTGATCGAGGACGGCCGCCTCAACCGGCGCATGCCCGACCAGCCCTATAATTTGGCCATGGTGACGCTGGACGCCGACCCGCGGGTCAATTTCTATTCCAATCTCCCGGGCACCCCACCCTACAAGGCGCCGGTGGGCGCCGCCGTCGAGGTGACGTTCGAAGAGGTGGCGCCAGGCCAGCTCATCCACGAGTGGCGGGTCGTCGCCTAGTGGTGAAAACCAGACAGATGATTCCCTCTGGTGCGTACCTTGACCGAGATTGCTTCGTCGCTGTACTCCTCGCAATGACAAGCACTTACGCTGTCATTGCGAGCGAAGCGAAGCAATCTCGACGCGGGCCTGCCCGGGAGCAAGCGTCTGGTTTGCACCACTAGTTCGTGCCTGCCATACCTTCACTGCCAGAGCATAGAGGAAAGGTGGAGCCATGACCGCGCCAGACCGGTATCAGTGGCGGCGAGATAAGGACGGGATCGGCGTATGGGAGCACCGCGGCAAGGTGGCGGTGGCCGGTGTCGGACATTCGCCGGTCGACCGCCGCTGGGACGAGGTCTCGATGGACGAGACGCTAGGTGCCTACTCCATCCTGGCCTGCCGCAAGGCGATGGACGAGGCAGGTGTCACGCCGGATCAGATCGAAGGCGTCATCTGCTGCGACAGCCATATTGCCGGCGGCAGCGGCGGCTCCGCGTCTCAGTGGGCGCCACGGCCCTACTTCGCCCCGCCCTACGATTCGGAGTGGGGGCTCACGCTGGTCAACGCGCAGTGGCTCATCGCGCAGATGCGCCTGCCCAACGTCAAATTTGCTCCGACCAGCGTGCCGACCATCAGCGAAATGGTGGGCATGGCAGCCCAGGCCGTGGGTGACGGCCAGTGCCACACCTGTCTCGTCATCTATCCCACAGGCAATCTCGAAGGCCGCTATCGTCGCGGTGGCGAGAACGCCGACGACTACGCCCGCGGCGCGCGCCAATGGACCGCACCCTGGGGCAATCACGGCGGCAACGATTTCATCAACATCTTCCCGCACAATCAGTACTGCCTGAAATACGGTGGCAAGCACGACGACCTCGCCCCATTCGTCGTCAACCAGCACCGCAACGGGCTGCTCACGCCGTGGGGGTACAACGCCACCCACAACGGGCCGCAGCTCACGATCGAGGATTACGTCAATTCGCGCTACATCCTGAACCCGCTCAGGCTGTGGGACTGTGACCGGCCGGTTAATGCATCGACCGCGTATCTGTTCACGACGGCCGAGCGCGCCCGCGACATGCGGCAGCCGCCGGTCTATGTGCTCAATCACTCGCAGCACAATTTCCGGAAGCGCAGCACCCAGGAAGATTTGGACGAGATCGAGGACTGGACCGACCGCGCCGCCAGGCGAATGTACGAGGGTGCCGGGCTTGGGCCCAAGGACGTCGATATATTCAATCCTTACGACGGCTATGCCCCGATGGCGC
>JBARIB010000615.1:0-2504 GCA_049799535.1 Allostellaceae bacterium
ATCTTCCCTTCGGGCAGCGCTCTCAGTCAGACCGGGGGGCATGGCGACACGAGGCCGCGCACGCAATCGGTTGAAACCTGTGCCTGCTGCTGCGCCGGGGGCGCCGCCCTGTCGCGAATCGCCGACGGCGTCGTGGAATGCCGCCGCGCCGCGCGCGACGAGCTGCGCAAAGGGGCGACGCAGATCAAGATCCTGGCCTCAGGCGGCGTGGCCTCGCCTTATGACCCGATCTGGAACCTGCAATACAGCGAAGAGGAGATGCGGGCGATTGTCGAGGAGGCGCAAGCCTGGCGCACCTATGTGATGGCACACGCCTATTCGCCCGAGGCGATCCGCCGCTCGATCGATTTCGGGGTGCGCTCGATCGAGCACGGCAACCTGATCGACCGTGCGACGGCCGAGCATGTCGGCGGCGCCGAGGCCTTTGTGGTGCCGACCCTCGTCACCTATGACGCATTGCACCGCCATGGCCGGGAGCTGGGCTTTCCCGAGATCAGCATGGCCAAGCTGGGCGAGGTACGCGAAGCGGGGCTCCGCTCGCTCGAGATCCTCCGAAGGGCCGGCGTCAAGATCGGGTACGGCACCGACCTGTTGGGTCCGATGCACCGCTACCAGTCGCGCGAATTCGTGATCCGCGCCGAAGCAATGCCGGCTTTCGACATTATTCGCTCAGCGACAACGGTGAATGCCGAGTTGCTGAACCGCGCCGGCGAGCTCGGCGTCGTCGCCCCAGGTGCCCGCGCCGATTTGATTGTGGTCGACGGCGATCCGCTTGCCGACATCTCACTGCTCGACGGCCAAGGCGAGCATCTGAGCCACATCATGAAAGGCGGCGTGTTCTACAAGCGCTAGCCGGCTGGCGAGGGTGAAGTCCGCATTCGTCGCCGCTCAGGCCCGGCGCGGCCGCATCAGATGGTAATGATCGGGGGCATAGAGCCGGCTTTCGGGCGCCAGGCCATCGCCGAGGGCGCGGCCGACCAGCACGAGCGCGGTGCGGGTGATCCCGGCGTCTTTCACCTTATCGCGAATATCGGCCAAAGTACCGCGGATCAGGCATTGGTCAGGCCAGCTGACCCGGTATGCGACAGCAGTGGGGCAATCTTCGCCATAATGCGGCAGCAATGCCCGCACGACTCGAGCAAGGTTAGTGATCGATAGATGAATGGCCAAAGTAGCGCCGATGGCGCCGAGCCGTTCGAGCGCCTCACCGTCGGGCATTGGCGATGAGCGTGTGGCGGTACGTGTCAGAATGACGGTCTGCGCGATCTCGGGCAGGGTCAGCTCGCAGCCGAGGGTGGCCGCCGCCGCGGCAAAGGAGGGCACCCCGGGGGTCACATCGAACGGTATGTCGAGCGCCTTCAGCCGCTGCACCTGCTCGGCGATCGCGCCATAGAGCGAGGGGTCGCCGGAATGGAGCCGAGCGACATCGAGCCCGCTTTGATGCGCTTCTGCCATATGGGCGAGGATCTCGTCGAGGGTCAGCGGGGCGGTGTCGATGACCAACGCATCAGGGGGCGCGGCGGCAAGGATTTCTACCGGCACCAGCGAGCCCGCATAGAGACAAACCGGGCAACGCTCGATCAGCCGCAGCCCGCGCAGGGTGATCAGGTCAGGGGCGCCCGGACCGGCGCCGATGAAATGCACAGTCACGACGGGGCGCGGTCGCAATAGCCGCGCGGCGTATAAAGACGCGGCGGGTCGCCGTCGATACGGCGCGTGCGGCTGTTGCCGACGATGACGATCGTCAGCATGTCGATATCGGCCTCGGCGAGTTCCGCAAGCCGGATGATTTGCCGGTCCTCGCCGTGCCGCCCGAGGTTGCGGCCGATAAAGACCGGAGTTTCCGACGAGCGGTGAGACAGCAGGATCTGCGCAGCCTCGGCAAGGCGCGCTGGCCGCCGCTGCGAACGCGGGTTATAGAGCGCGACGGCAAAATCGGCCGCCGCTACTGCTTCGAGCCGGGCGCGGATCGTGAGCCACGGCGTCATCAGATCCGACAGCGAGATCGCGCAGAAATCGTGGCCGAGCGGCGCGCCAGCCCGGGCGGCGGCAGCTTGCAGTGCCGAAACACCGGGGCAAACGATCAGCTCTATCACTTGCCAACGCGGGTCTTCGGCGCCGTCGAGAAGCTCGAAGACGAGCGGCGCCAAGCCGTAGATCCCGGCGTCCCCCGAAGAAACGAGAGCCACGGATCGGCCCTCGGCGGCGAGGTTCAGCGCCAGGCGCACCCGCGCCTCCTCCTCGCCGATCCCGCTTGCATGCTGCGGCTTGCCGTCGATCGCGCGGCCGAGCAGGTCGAGGTAAAGACCGTAGCCGACGATGTCGGTCGCTTGCTCCAATGCCGCGCTCGCCTCCGGTGTGCGCCAGGCAGGATCGCCGGGGCCGATGCCGATGACGGCGAGCCGCCCTCGAGGACGGCCGATCGCCTCGGCAATGATTGGGTTGCTAGCGCGTGCGACCGCGCAAGTTGCCCGCCGCGACTTACGCTTCGGCACGACGAGTGC
>JBARIB010000616.1:0-2287 GCA_049799535.1 Allostellaceae bacterium
TCGAATACGAAGGCGACATCAGCCTCGCCTGGGGCGATCTCACCCCGCAGGAACTGACTCATCGCTTCTGGGTCACTGTGACCCGCGGCGGCTACGCCGGACACGGCGAATGCTACGCGCATCCCCAGGACCTGCTCTGGTGGGCCAAAGGCGGCGTCTTGCACGGGGAGAGCTGGAAGCGCGTCGCCTTCCTGCGCTCGATCATCGAGGCGGATCTCGTCAACCGCCTAACGTCGGCGCCGACCGACGAGTGGCCTTGGCAGCGTGTGTCCGCCGCGTGCGACGGCGACTACAAGCTGATCTATTTCGGGGAGCATCAGCCGGCGCTATGGGCCGCAGGCCTGCCGAAGGACGATTGCGAATATCTCGTGGACGTCATCGACGCATGGAACATGACGATCGAGCCGGCCAAGCCCGTTCCGTGCCCGGTCTATCCGCGTCTCCGGCAGCGCGGCGGCGCCCTCACGGAATCGAAGCCGATCGCCGCCTTCGCGGTCGAACTGGCATTGTCAGACTGAATTCTATATTGCCAGCTGACGCTCCAGCGCGGGTGCCGCAGCATCCGGCAACTTCTGAAACGGGCGCATGATGTTCGGTCCCGCGGGCCTTTCGCTTGATCGGATCGTTTGACGATCTCGACCTTGACCCGAGACAGGATTTTGGCGAGCGCGTCGGCGAAGATCGGTCCTTGATAGGCGCTGACCGGCGCGAAGAGCTGGATACGCTCGAAGGGCGATTCTGATCGCTTCGAGGCCATCGCCGACGCGGCTGCTTCGTGATGCGGATCACGGCACGGTCAATCAACTCCAGCTAACCTCAAGTTATAGGCGGGCGGCCGCTGAGTGAGGTTCACCCCGCATTCAGCATACCGCCAAAGAATCATCAGAAGGAGGTTCTGCTTCGGGACAGCATGGAGCAGAGTTTTTTGGGAGATATAAAACGGGGAAACCACATGTCAGAGCTTCATAATAACGCCTCAGCCCACGATCTTCGTCCGACGGATCTCATCTTTCGCGATAGGAATCGGGGGGCCGAATTGGCCGCACAAGCCGACCTGATGCTGGCCCGCTATCCCGGCGTTGTCAGGGAGCAAATTACCGAACTTCTGCGGGTTCTTGCCGAGAAGCCGGGAGAGGCAAAAAACCGAGTTCGGTAGGTTAGCTGCCCGCTTCGTCCCAATCGCGGCCAATGTCTGTAGGTTCTCCTATACGGCCCGCAACGCTCACGACTGAGGCTTCGACATAGCTCAGTAAGCCGTTCTGGGGCGTTGTTATGGCCCATGCGGGGACCGCCGAACCATGATGCCTTTCACCCAGCCAATGGTCCGAGCAATGACGCTGCGGCACTGGACGAGTTGGGCGGAACGCTAAAGATTCTCGGCAAAAATCTCGCCAGTGCGTTCATCCACGGCGTTCTCGAAATTGATTTTCTGCCCCTCTTTCAACTCAACCAAGCTTTACGCGGAAAATGCCGGCGGCGTCATGGCGACCAGGTCGCCGGGGCGATCGGTCTCGATATGGCGGCACACTGGACGCCGACGGTCGAGAATTATCTCGGCCGCATCACCAAGACCCGCATCCTCGAAGCGGTGCGCGAGGCCAAGGGCGACGCGGCGGCGCAACTCATCGACCACCTGAAGAAGCCAGAGATGGCCAGGGAGGCCGAACGGCTGCTCGCCGGAACCGGCTGGCTGCCCGAGCCGCTGCGGTTAGCCGAGCCGGAAGTTCCAGGGGACGCCGGAGGCGCCGAGGTCAAGGAGAGCCTGCCTGCCTTCCTCCACGACGAGCAAGCGCCTGCCGCACCCATGGCCGACGCAGCCGAGTGATCCATCGCGGGGCGGCCAATCAAACCCGAGCGGCCGCTCCGCTTCTTTCAAACCAGATTTCAGGAGAACCCGCATGACCACCAACACATCCCAATCCGATCCCGACGCAGGCCAGGCCGCCTCGCTTGCCAAATATCAGGACCACGCCCGCCGCGCCGCCGAGGCCTGGCCGGCCAACAAGGCCGTGCTGTTCGACGCGCTCGCCCGCGCCGGCATCACAAGCGTCATCGTCAATTTCGACGGCTACGGCGACAGCGGCCAAATCGAGCAAGTCGAGGTCCGCGCCGGCGACGCCACGGCAGAACTGTCAGCGCACCAGATCGAATTCGTCGACCCGGTGTTAGGCGATCCGCAAAAAGTCGAACGATCGACGCATACCCTCAGCGATGCGATCGAGACCCTCGTCTATGCCTTCCTCGAGCAGTCTCATAGCGGGTGGGAGGACAACGACGGCGCCTATGG
>JBARIB010000617.1:0-1818 GCA_049799535.1 Allostellaceae bacterium
GACCGCAGCGTCGAGTTTTATAAGCGCGTGCTCGGCATGAAGGCCGAAAGCATGGGCGAAGGCCGCGCCGCGCTCTATTTCGGCCAGCAGAAGATCCATCTCGACCTCGCTGGCGGCGCGATGGCGACGAGCGCCGAAAAACGTATGCCGGCGCATATCTGCTTCATCACCGAGGCGCCAATCGGCGAGGTCACGGCTCATCTCGAAGAGTGCGGCGTGCCGGTCCGGATGCAGGGGCCGCGCGCCGGGGCAATCGGCACGATCCAATCGGTCTATATCGACGACCCGGATCACAACTCGATCGAGATTTCCAACTACTGATCCGCGGTTTCCGACCCGCCGATCGTTTCATCGTCGCCCCCGCGAAAGCGCACTGCTGTCCGGGATTTAGTGCGGGAGGGATGAGTGCACGGCAGACAAACCCTAGATCTTGGGTCAAAATCGTGTTGCCAAACATGATTTTGAGGTCTGCCGTGCCCTATACCCCTACCGCGTTTCAGCGTCTGTTGGAACCGCTGGATCGTCGGGTCATTGCCCGCACCGTGGCGGCGCATGATGGCGATCGCGGCGTGGGCCGCGGCGACAATGCTTGGACCTGCGAGCGGCATCTGAAGAGCTTGCTGTTTGCGCAGCTGGCGGGATTGACCAGCCTGCGCCAGATCGTCACCGGGCTGGCCGCGCACAGCCGCTGGTTTTACCACCTCAATCTGCGGGCGCCCTGCCGCTCGACCTTGGCGGACGCCAATGCCGAGCGGCCGGCGGCGGTGTTCCGCGACATCGCGCTGGCGCTGATCCCGGTGGCCGCCGGCGCGCTGCGCGGCGAAGGCGAGGCCCTGATCCGGCTGCTCGACGCCACGCCGATCCCGCTCAAGGGCAATGACTTCGCGTGGGCCGAAGCCAATGCCCGCACGCGCGGACTGAAATTGCATCTGCTCTACGATTCGCGGCAGCGCCGGCCGGTGTGGTTCGACCTGACCTCGGCCAAGATCGACGATGTCGTGGCCGGCCGCGCCATCCCGCTGGAACAGGGCGCCACTTACGTCTTCGACAAGGGCTATACCGATTACCGCTGGTGGTCGCAAATCATTGACGCCGGCGCCGTCTTTGTCACCCGGCGCAAGCGCAACGCGCAATGCCGTGACATCCGCGAGCAGCCCGCCTCGGGCGACGGGATAGTGGCCGACCGCCGCCTCAAGATCGGCCATCGCCAGCCGCGCGGCGGCGCGCCGGTCAACCCGCTTTACCAAACCGAGCTGCGCGAGATCGTCGTGGCCCGCCCCGATCACGACCAGCCGCTGTCCCTGCTCACCAACGACTTCGAGCGCCCCGCCAGCGAAATCGCGCAGCTCTACAAAGAGCGCTGGGAGATCGAGCTGGTGTTCAAGTGGCTCAAGCAAAACCTCAAGATCCGCCGCTTTCTCGGCCGCAGCGAAAACGCCGTGCGCACCCAGATCTATGCCGCGCTGATCGCGTTTCTGCTGCTGCGCATCCTGCATCAAACCGCCGCCCGCTCGTTCAAGCACAGCACGGCGCTGCTCCTCACCCGCCTCAAACTCGGCCTCTTTGGCCCGTTCAGCCTGCAGCAGCACGCAACCCCGCCGCCCAAACCACCGGCCTTGCGCCCACCCAGCCCGCAAACTTGCTTCGCTTTCCAATGAACCCAATCCACTACAAAATCCCGGACAGCAGTGCGCTTCCGCGGGAATGACGGCTCGGGCTTTCCCGGATGGCGCTGCTCGAAATCGTCGGCGCGTCCAAACATTTCGGTGCGACTGCAGCGGTTGACGAGGTTTCGCTGAGCGTCGACCGCGGGGCGCT
>JBARIB010000618.1:0-2179 GCA_049799535.1 Allostellaceae bacterium
CTGCAGATGCAGCAAGACGCAATAACGTGCACAATTTATGGTTGTCGATCTCAGCCCTCGGTGCGGAGCGCCGTTACTTTCGCCAGAAGGGTGTCGCCTCGTTCAGTCGGCAAAGATGCTTGTGCAACTTCTGTTCGCCGCCGGCGAGCCTCTGGTCGTGCACTTCGAGAGCCGCAATCCAGGAGTGAGCGGCGGGGCTGCGTGGCTCGATTTCGGCAAACAGCTCCACCACAAATTCATGCGCGACGCGGACATCATTCGCGTAGCCAAGATCGCTCTGGAGGCGCTTGAGGATCTTGACGAAGTTCTCCGAAGCGGCCTCGCCAAACAGTGGCTCGAAAACTTCGATCGCGTAACGGAGTTTCTTGGCGGCGATCCTCAACTTGTGCCGTTCCGGCGGGGACAGCCGGCTGAACCCTTTGCTGCGCTGCCGTAGTTTTCGCCGGCGCCGACTGAGCGCAGCCGGTGCGATCTTTCCGATCGGCAAGGTCATCCGAGCGGTCTCGTCGGGTGCTGTCTCTGCGCGCCAGCCGCGCGCCTCGAACCACTGCAATAGGCGCAGCACAGTGGCGGTATACCGCTGGGACAGAATGGCCGTGCTGACCTCATCGTAGGCATGACGCCGCAACCGGTCGAGAGTCACCGCGAGCTCGTCCCAACCGGTCTCTTCCGGCATTCCGGCACGGGCGGCCGGCACCAGCTCAGTAGCAAAGACGTCTATATTGCGCGCCTTGCCGAGCGTGCCGCCAAGCCAACGAAGCTCACCTGTAACCCAATGGTGCTGTTCTATCGGCAAGAATTTTTTGAGCGAGGAGATTGCCGAGCGCAGGCGCCGCACCGCCACACGCAACTGATGGACTCCCTCCGGCTGTGCCGAAAGCACAGCAGCCTCGTTACGCAACAGCTGCGCGAGGCAGCTGCGTCCGATTTTTTGCAGAGCGGACTCGACCGTCATCTTGGGATCGAGGGCGACCGGCTGTGCATGAACCACTGCGGCGGCAGCCTTCCCCCCCTCCACGAGCCGGTAGCCCCGTTCCGATTTGCTGCGGGTCTCGATGCGGATCGGCGCCACTTCCAGCAGGTCTAGGGCAATATCATACAGAGCGGCGGCATCGCCGCTCTTGAGTTCCAACTCGATCTCGCAGATCGGTTCGCTCGTATTGTTGCCGGCAGCCCGGATCTCGCCTTCATCGATCGCCGCCTCTATGGCGGTTCCCGTTACCGGTTCGACTTCGACAACCGTGCGCGCAACGTCGGTGACGAATAGCGGGGCCAAATCGCCAGCCACTTCCTGTGGCAGATGCGGGCCGCTCTGCTCTGCACCGAGCTCGGGCCGATTGTCGGCGAGCGCGTCTTCCCACTCGCCGCGAGAAAGAATGTCCTGCGCCCCGGGCTCCTCCGCCTTGACCGTCTGCGTGAAGTGCCCGCCCTGCTCGCGGACTCGGAGGATCAAGCCGCGTTTTTTCAGCGCCAAATCCGGTGCATCGTAATAGGTGCTGATCAGCCTCTCCTGCGTGCTGACCGCCGCCGGCGCCTTGGCCATAAGCGAGCGTTTCAGCACGGGCAAATCATCCGGCCGAGCGGCGAGCTTGAGTTCGACTTCCGTCGAAATGGCAGCCTCCCGTTTCAACCGCGCGAATTACGTCGCCAACGCCGGCTTTTTGCCGGCCGATCCGATCCCGGAGCAGGCACTCCAGCCGAGTGCCGATCTTGCCGCAATCCCCGCGGAACAGCAAACCGCGCTTGGAGGTTCTGCATGCCAGAATTGCAGATCTAGGCGCGGGCCGCCCACTGCGCGTTGCGCTAGCTTGCCGCGGCCGAGGACCACCTGAAGGACTGAGGACCGATCGTGAGTGTGACGACATTGCCGGCCGACCGCCGCGCATGGCTGTTCGGGGAGGCGGACTTTCGCCGGCTCTGGGTCGTGGGTGTAGTGGTCTTCGCCGTGCGCTGGCTGGAGATGCTGGCCGTTGCCGTCTTCGCCTATCAGCGCACCGGTTCGCCGTTTATCGTCGCTCTGTTGACAATGCTCCGTATGCTGCCAATGGCACTATTCGGCGCCGTCATCGGCGCTGCGGCTGAGCGACTCGAGCGGCGCACCACACTCGTCGCCGTCGTGGTCTCGATGCTGCTGAGTTCCTTGATCCTGGCGCTGCTCGCCTGGACCGACGTGCTTGAA
>JBARIB010000619.1:0-2170 GCA_049799535.1 Allostellaceae bacterium
GCTTCGAACCGGGCATTGGTGCGGCGAATACGGGTAGGAATCGCCGTCGAAGGCATGTAGACTGAAGGGGAAGGCCGAGACCATCCGTCACCCGAATACTCGGGAAATATGAGTTAAATGGGGGCAACCTATGAGACGTGTATCGTTCGTACACCTCTTGGTGCTGTTTTGCAGCTTGATGCCGATGCCTGCATCAGCACAATCGTTCGAACAGATTCCGGGAAAATTAGCAAGCATTTCTCTCGGAGGGACGTCCCACGGCGCGGTCAACGTTTGGGGAATAACCAGCAACAATTACCTTTACGAATTTAACGGATTGGCCTTTCAAAATATTCCAGGGACTTTTACCCAAGTTGCTGTAGACGGCAATGCGATATTCGTGATCGATACCAATCAGAATGTCTTCGAACTTGACCCAGACGCGGCAGCTTTTGTCCAGGTTCCTGGAAAGCTTACCCAGGTCGCTGCCCACGGCGGAGCCGCCTGGGGAATCGACGCCAATCAGAATGTCTTTATCTTTGACGGACAAATTTTCATACAGGTGCCTGGAAAGCTCAGCCAGATTGCTGTAGACGGCGGCAGTGTTTGGGGAATCAGCGCCAGCCACAATGTTTATGTATTTGATGACGCCCAGTTGAAGTTCGTGCAAGTCCCAGGGACCCTTACGTAGATCGCTGTTGGTGCATTCGGCGGTGAGGTATGGGGAATTGACTTGTTTCAGAATATCTTCCATTTTGATTATGGTTCGCAGGTTTTTGTACAAGTCCCAGGGAAGCTCGCGAGCATCGCGGTAGGTGGATACCTCTTTCCGGGCATATGGGGAATCGACGCTGCGGGCAATGTCTATAAATTCAATGGCACAGCCTTTGAGCAAGTCTCGGGACAGCTGAAGCAGATTGCTGTATTCGACGGCTCTGTCTGGGGTATCAGCTCGAGTCAGGATGTTTGGCGACTTGAGCCTTGAACCGACGTTCCCGGGATTCCCGAGATTATGGCGCGATTTTGGCCCTCTTTTCGATCGAGCGCGAAATGAAAGAAATGAACCCCGTGCCTGGGATCGCGCTGCCCGATACAATAAAAGCACCCGATTGTTTCATGGCCCCACGCCCAATGTGATGAGCGGCTTCACTGGCCACACGAATTCCGGCTTGCCGCCGACTAGCGCCAGAATCGTCTGATCGGACCAAAACCCGATGTCTGCCGAAAGTGTCTGTTTTATGCCGGTGCTCCCGGTGCCGCCGCTGCCGCCGGTGTTCCCAGTGTTGCCGCTGACGCCGCTGCTGCCGGTGTTCCCGGTGCTAGTTACGACAGCGGTGGTGCCGTTCGTCGTCGTCGAGGTTTGGCCGGAGCTCGTGCTGACGCAGCCAGGGCAGTCGATCATAATAGGGGGTAGCGCTCCGGCAGTGATGCGATCCAATTGCCCATCGCTCAGCGGCTCGGCTGCCGATGCAGCACCGGCTACCAACTGAAATGCGGCCAAACCGAATACCAGCTTATTCATACGACCTCTCTCAGTTTGGCCCGGGACCTGACGTGAGACATAAGCCGACATTCCCCGGATTCCCGAGTTGAGGCACGATTTTAGTCCTCTTCGCACCTTCTTCACAATAAAAGTTACCCGCGACAGGCTGCCGTTGCAGATACCTGGCGTCGGATCACCCACGCGGTCGTCCAGCTCGCCAACACCGTACCGACGGGTCGTAAAGCGCAAGCACCTTTTTGAGGTGCGATCGCGAATCTCGTCACAAAGGTAAGCTCGTACGGCAGGAGGCATGAGGCCATAGTGGCGCGCCGATACTCGGTCGTCTTTTCCAACCGTCTTCGACAGCACATATACCAATGCATTGCCGGCGAGACCAAAATCAGTCAGGGCCACCCAGAGCAGAAGGCTGCTGATGGCTAGCCACACGCCGTACCGCTCTGCGCCGAGGTAATGAACCGTAAGCGGCACGGAAACAAAACTCATGAGTATAGTCAGACCTTTTGCGAGGTACTGAAGTTGCCCCGGTTTCGTGGACACCGGACTATTTGGGTTCGAGGAGTCGACGATGGGCAAGACAAGAGCAGCCTACCCGCCTGAGTTCCGCCGCCAGATGGTTGACCTGGTGCGCGCCGGCCGCTCGCCGGAGGAGCTGGCGCGTGAGTTCGAACCGACGGCACAGTCGATCAG
>JBARIB010000620.1:0-3913 GCA_049799535.1 Allostellaceae bacterium
GCTCAGCACCTCAAAACTGGCGCCGCCGTCGCGGGTGCGTGCGACGACGACTTTGCCGTCAACCGGGACGCGGCGCTCGTCCTTGACGGCAGGGACGAACCACGCGGTGTTCGGGTCGCGCGGATGCGCCGCAACAGCAAAGCCAAATTTCGACGGGCGGATCGCGGTCAGTTCGCGCCACGTCGCGCCTGCATCTTCAGAGCGGAAGACACCATTGTGGTGCTGGCACCAGACGATTTCGGGATGTGCCGCGCAATGCGCCAGCCGGTGGACATCCTGAGCGATCGGATTGTCGCGCTGCTCCGGCGGCATGTATTCGGCATACATGCCGCGGTTGATCAGCTGCCACGAGCCGCCCGTATCGGTACTCGCCCATACTCCCGCAGTCGACACGCCGATGCGGATGTCGCAGGGATTGCGCGGATCAATGAGCACGGAGTCGATGCCGGGCTGCTCGCCGCCGGCGACACCTGTCCATTGCCGGCGCTCGGGCATATGCCATAGCGCTTCGTTCAGCGACCAGGACGCCCCGCCGTCATCGGAGCGGAACAGCCCGCCGGGCATTGTCCCCGCCCACAAGCGACCTTGTACGCCGCCCAGCTCGAGCACCCAGATCTTGCCGAGGCTCCACGGGTGGGGATCGTCGCCGGCGCCATCCGGTTTTGGCGGAAAGGCCGGCACCGCAACCTCGCGCCACGCGCCGGCCCGGTCGCGCCGCCACAGCTTGGCTCCGAAATGGCCGAGATCGAGCGCAGCGTAAACGGCGCCTTCGGCATCGGCCAGCACCGCCGAGACCGGATCGCCGAGAAACTGGACGTCTTCGATCTCCCACGCGCCATTGCGGCGCGCGATCTCGAAGAGACCTTTGCGGGTTCCGACATGCAGCCGATTCGACATTGATCCCCTTCCGTTAACCGCCGGACAATGCTTGGAACACGTAAATCTCGTCATGCGGACCGAGCGGATCGGTCAGTCTCACTCGGTCGCGCACCGGATTGCCGTTGACGTACACGGCAACGTGCTGCCGCAAAACCCCCTGGTCGTCGAGGACATAGCCGCGCAACGCGGGGCGCGACGCAAACACCTCCGCGAGCGCCTCGCCGACGTTTCCGCCTTCAACCTCAGCGGAGGGTGCAGGCAGAAATCGCTGCAACGCAGAGGTAAACCAGACCGTAGGCATGCACATCCCTCTTGAATGGCTGGGTTGATATCAACATTTCTGCGACATGTCAAAGCGCGATAATCTTCCCTTCGAGATCACCCTTGAGGTTCGCGACAACTGCCTGTGCCTGCATCTGCAGCGGGCAGCGCGGGCCGTGGCGCGGCGCTTCGACACGGCTCTGCGGCCGCTGGGACTGACCAGCGGTCAATTCTCTTTGCTGATTTCGCTGAACCGTCCGGAGCCGGCCAGCATCGGGAGTGTGTCGGCATTGCTGGCGATGGACCGCACGACATTGACCGCCAATCTGAAGCCTCTGCAGCGCCGCGGGCTCGTAAAGGTAACCACTGATGATGTCGATAAACGCACTCGCCGCCTGACCTTGACGCCGGCGGGCCGTGATCTGCTGATTGCCGCGGTCCCGATCTGGAAGCGGACCCATGCGGAGATCGAGCGCCAGCTCAGCGAATCGAGCCCCGATCAGCTGCGCGCCGAATTGCGTGCCCTGTCGTGACTTTTATCCCAGCGCACCCGAGTTGCGCAGTGCGGCGATTTCGTCTGGTGAAAGGCCCAGCACCTCACTGAGCACCGCCTCGGTATCGGCCGCGAGTTCCGGCGCAAGGCCGGATGTTCGTCCGAAACTGGCGCGCCACGGCAAGCCGGGCAGTGCGCCGGCGCCTTGCGGTTCCCAAAACCCGCGCTCCTTCAGGTGGTCTCTGTGCACGAGGTCCAGGGCATTGGCGAGCGCCACAGCCGGAATTCCGGCGCGCCGCAGCTCGGCTGCAACGGCCTTGCCGCTCTGCGGGCGCAGCCAAGGGCCAAGCGTTTGGTCGATCAGGTTCCGTTGCTCCCGGCGCTCGCCGAACCCCAGCTCCGCCAGCGGTGCCAGGGCCGGTACGATGGCGCACAGTGTTCGCCATTCTTCGTCACTGGTCACAACGATACTGATCCAGTCGTCCGCGCCCGCACAGCAAAAGACGCCGTGCGGGGCGTAGCGGTTGGAATCATTGCCGCGCGGTTGCGACGGGCCGTCGAGCTGCGTTGCCAAAAGCGGCTCGGCCATCGTCCACAGCATCGCCTCGATCATCGAAAAATCGATGCGGGCCACACCGCCGTGTTGGCGGCGATGCCAAAGCCCGGCGGCGACGATGAAAGCCAACATCAGCCCGCACATCGGGTCGAGCCAAGCGAAGCCAACCCGCGGCGGAACCCCGGGGTGGCGATTGAGCCCGGCAAAACCGGCATAGCATTGCAGCAGTGTGCCGTAGGCCACGGCATGCGACTCGGGTCCGGTTCGACCGAGGCCCGAAGCGGACACATAGAGCAGATCGGGATTGAGAGCCTGCAAGGACTCCGCGCCAAGGCCCAGCCGCTCCATGACGCCGGCCGCGAAATTTTCGACTAGCACATCGGAGCGTGCCGCCAATTGTCGTGCGGCGGCGACGGCTTCGGGCTTTTTGAGATCGAGGACAATGCTTCGTTTCGCCTGACCGAGCACAGTGTGCAGTGTCGATGAACGGCCGGGATCGCCGCGGCCGGGCGCCTCGACCTTGATGACATCGGCGCCCATGGCCGCGAGATAACGTGTCGTCGTAGGCCCGGCGATGACCCAACTGAAATCGAGCACGCGAACATCCGCGAGAGGCATCGATCCTGATGCGGGCCGGGCTTTGGCACTGCGTTCCCGGGTCGTGATCTGCAGCCCGAAGGGAGAGCCGGGCGCCTTGACCATCCGTCCGCCGATCTCGACCGATCGCCAGAAGTGCCGATGCTCCAGTTGCGGCGAACAGAGCTGCTCTGCTACCTCGCGCAATGGAAAGCTCGGCACATGCGCCGCCTGCGCCGCATCGGCAATCCATTGCTTGTCGTATTGGCGGCTCCACGCCGACATCAGCGCATAAAGCGCATCCCAGTTGGCGACTCTATCGGGCTTGCTGGCAAACCGCGGGTCCTGCCCCCACTGGGGCGAACCCATTACCGCGAGCCACGCCACCCACTGGCGCTCCTCGCGCGGCGAAATGGCGGCGTATCCATCACGCGCCGGCAAGATCGTGACGGTGGCGCCATTGCCGTCCGCGACCCGCTGGCGCGGCGATGGCTTGCCGCCGAGGCCGGCGCGTGCCAGCTCGGCAATCGCCATTGTTGCCAGCGCCTCCTCGATCGACACGTCGATGATCGCGCCCGGCTCGGGCGCCGATGCCGCGTGCATGCCGGCACAAGCGGCGGCAAGGCCGCCGATGAACGCGGATTGTTCGCCGACCGGGCGGATCGGCGGCTCCGCGAGATCGTCCACTTGGCCGGTCAGCAATCGGGCGATGCCGCTGGCAAACATCAAAGTGAGATCGGCGGCAGGATCGTCGGCTCTGGGCCCGGTCTGTCCGAACGGCGAGATGTAGACAACCACCGCCCGCCGGTTGGCATTACGGAGAGTGTCGATGTCACAGCGGCGGGCGCGGAGCTCGGCGGGTCGGCCTTCGCAGATGAGCAAGTCAGCCGTCGCGAGCCCGGCTGGTGCAGATACTATAGGCTTGTCGTGATTGAGGTATGCTGCGAGCTGTGTCGAATTGTCCGGATCGATGCAGCTGACATCGGCGCCGGTATCGGCAAGAAGCCGCCCGCAGACAGCCGCAGCCAGTCCGCCCCCAATTTGGACGGCGCGGAACTCTTCAAGTAACGACATTTCTGCTTCAGCGTTGACCTAAATTGTTTAGCGTCGGGATATACTGTTGTGCCACTTCCGGCGGCGAGCTCTCG
>JBARIB010000621.1:0-10312 GCA_049799535.1 Allostellaceae bacterium
GCGGCGGGACACGGCTGTTGCTCGGCGCCCAGACCCGTCCGTACATCTTGCCATCCTTGGTCTGAAAGGATGGCCATCCAATCATGCCTTCGGTCGGATCGAGCCACAGCCCCCATTCTTGGCGGTCCGCCGGGGTGACCTCGTCCAGCCGCGAAAAGTACCGGCATTCATCCGGTCGGCCGTCGCCGCCGAGATGGAGCTGAAAGAACGCCTTGCCTCCCGGCAGGTAAAGCCTGTGCAGCATAACCGAGCCCTCGCGGAGCACGCCCACCATCTCGACGCTGACCGTTGCAGCACCTTCCGGCGGCTGCACTTTGGTCAACCCGGCAGCCAACACAAACGGGGACGGATCGACTGGCAGGGTCATGCCGACGCGAAAACGCGTCGCCGTGCTGCCGGCAAGGCCGGGGGTGGCCGCAGCGGCAGCGGGCTGAGGGAGCCGGCGCCTCCACAACCAGAGCAATACCAAAATAACGATCCCAATGAACAGGACCGGCCAGATAAAGCCTGACCCACCCGATCGCGCGGGCGCTGGTCGGGCAGGGGGCGCCGCGGACGGGTTGCGCGGCTGACTCTCCATCTGCGTGAGCCGGGTGTCGAGCTGCTGAAGCTTGGCCGCAACGGCCGGGTTGTGACCCGCCTCGCGATCGGCCTCCTGACGCCATTGCATATAGCCGGGATCGTATTGGTAATTGTGGAAATATTCGACGGAGCTCGGTGACGACAGGGAATTCAACGCTGCCCACAGGGCTACAGCAGTCAACGGTCCTGAGCCCGGCAATACCCACCTTCTCGCCACCCTTCGTGTCGGCTCCTCTCCTCCCCAAACCGGGGGCCTGCGCGGCGCTTCGGTTGGCCAGTCGGAGTTACCGGCATAAGAAGGCGGCCGGCGGGCATATGTCTCTGCGGGCTGTTGCGCGGCTCGATAGTCGCGCAGCGCCTGCGACGATAAGCTGCGGGAAACGGCTCGATCTCCGGACGAGCCGGTACTGTAGCCGGTGCCCGAATAGGGTCGCCGACTGTACCCCCCACTGCTGCTGACCGGTGTCCTGCGGGTCGGCGTCGAGTAGTCGGAGGTCGATCCGCCGGCGGGACGGCTGTACCCGCCGCTGCTGTACTGACCCGAGGCGCGGTCGGGCACATCCAGGACAAATACGCAGCATACGCAGCAGAATAGGACCTTCCGCCACAGCGTGGTCCGCGGGAAGCTCGCCGAGTGTCGAGAGATCATATTGCGGCCGCTCTCGGCATCGCACTCGCCCGGCAGAGAGGTCCGCACTTATCGCATGGTGGGCTGTCGACGCGCCACCGCTTGCAGTCTTTTGAGCGATGCCATGCGCCAGCCTATTCAGGAGGCCTTCTGACCGCCCATGACCTGCTTGATAAGCCCGACGATCACCATCAGGATCCCCCCACCCACACCGCCGGAGGCGATCTGGCCGATAATGGAACCGATATCAAGGCCCCCCGCTCCGGCCGCTTCCGCCCCGCCGCCGAGGAACTGGCCTACGATCTGTGCGCCTACGCCGCCGCCGATAATGCCGGCGATCGTGTTGCCGATAGTTCCTAAATCATACTGCTTCAGTGCAGAGCCGGCAATGTTGCCGCCGACGCCGCCTGCGATCAGTTGGATGATCAGACCAATGATCCCACCCCACATCGTAGCTTCCTCCCGTTGTTCGCCTTCCGGCGATGTTGATTGGGAGCGGGACGCACGGCGGCGGCGCCCGCTACAAGAAAGCTTAACAGAAATCCTCGGTAGCACGCAATCAACCGGGGATTTCTAGATTGCGCTCTCGCGACCCACATCCTCAGCCGAGCCGGCAGCTATGTTTGCAGCCGCGAAACGGATGAAGACGACAAGGTTGCGGAGGTTGGCTACTTTGTTGGTCCTTGCCGAGCGATGATCTTGTCCTTGATCTGGCTGTAGACGTTCGGTGGGATGATTTTGCGTTGTGTGAGATCATCCTTCCCGTTGTAGGGCCGGTTGGCAATGATCGCCTTAGCGCGAGCGGGCCCGACACCTGGCAGCTTGTCGAGTTCCTCGGCAGATGCGGAGTTTATATCGACCAATCCGCCCGATGGTTGAGACCCGGTGGTCGCGGGCGACTTGGTTGCCGTGTCCGGCTTTGTGGCCGCCGGAGAGCCTGGTGATTTCGACGGGGATGGCGTCTGCGCGGCAACAGGAATCGCCAGGACCATGCTCAACCCCATCGCGATCAGATAACGCTTTAGGTTCATTGTAACCTCCCGTTTATGCTCAAACATCTAGGCTCAGCGTGTAGGTGGCCGCCATTCGACATTATCATCAAGCGGAATGACGGGGCGGGGCAGGCGTTTCCATTCGAAGCGGCTCAGCATCGGTGACGTCAGGCCCGGAAGGTCGACCTCGACAATCTGCTCCGGGCCGAAGAACTCGTCGAAGCCGCCGCGGAAATGGCCCCGCGACTTGACGACGACCGAGCGCGCTTGGCCGATGTCGAGCCCCATCATCTCGAAAAGGATCGGGTCGGCGCATTGCATCCGATGCGAGACCACTACGATCGTTATGCCGCCGACTTGAATGGCGGCGCAGGGTCCGAGCTCGAGCCGCAGGCCGGCACAGATCCCGCGCCGCCCGATGCAATGGCCGTCGGTTAGCGCGACGACGGTCGCGGGGGCCGCATAGGGTTCGGAGAAACGGGTGGTTTCAGACCGGTTGAACTGCGCCGAAAAGGACGCGCCGACCCCGCGCCGTTGCGCCTCCGCGGCGAGATCCGGATCGTAAAAGACACCGAGCAATGCGCCGGCGACCCCCGCTTCGTAAAAGGACCGCAACAGAAAGGTCGTGTTACCGCGGCCACCGCCGCCCGGGTTGTCTGCGACATCGGCGAAGGCGAGCGGCGGAAGTGACGGGTCGCGGCCGACAGCGAGCGCCTTTGCGACAGCCTCGTCGACCGAGGTCAGTTGCGGGTAAAACCGTGCCCGATTGGCCCAACCGAACTCGGCGATCTCGCCCGCCAGCCTTTCGGCAGCGCTCTTGTCATGGCGCGCGGTCACTACGATAGCCAGCCCGTTTTTGGCGGTGTCGGCAAATGCAAACCCTCCCATGACCGAAACGTTCATGATCTCCGGGTTCATGCGGCGCTGGCCGAGATTGATCATATCGGCGTAGGGGCCGGCGGCGGTCAGCATCGTCACCGTTGGCGGCACGATTGGCAGCCGAAGAAGGGCGCGCTTCGGCCTGAGGCCTGCGAGCATCTCGCGGATCGCCGCGGCCGCCTCGGAGCCGCGCTCCCGCATATCAAGATGCGGATTGGTCCGATAGCCGATGAAAACGTCAATCGAGCGGACCATGCGCTCGCAAACATTGGCGTGCAGGTCGAGAGTCGCGGCGATCGGCACGTCAGGACCGACAATCTCGCGCACCATCTCGAACAAAACCCCATCTGGGTCATCCTCCTCGGTGGTCAGGCCCGCACCATGCGAGCAGATGTAAACCGCATCGACCGGCAGCACTGCTGTTAGCCGCCGGCCGATTGTGTCGAGGAGCTCAACAAAAAACCCGTGCTCGACCGGCCCGTTAGGCTCGGTCATCGCCAATGCGATGCCGACCGGCGTCCATGGGCCCGAGGCGTCCATCGCGGCGACGAAGCCCGGCGTCTCCGGCAGCATCGTCGGATGCGGCGAGCGTGCCTCCGAAAGTATGACGTCGCCTTCGAGATAGGTGCGGGCGAGAAAATGCGCCTTCGTCGCGGGCGGCGCGAATTTGTTGCACTCGATCGAAAAACCGAGGAGCGCTACGCGTGGGGAGGAGGGTTCGGCCATACGGCTCTCCTGAGCCTTGTGGGTTCAAGTAGAAGCGATGTTCGCCTTGCCAAGGCGCGACTTCCCGGCCGCCTCTCATGCTATGCTGCGCGATCGAGGAGGTGACGCAATGCCAGTAACACTTGCCGAGAAAAGTTGCACGCCCTGCCGCGGCGGAATACCGCCGCTGACCGTGGAAGAAGCCGCCGCTTATCACCAGCAAGCACCGGACTGGGAACTTCTCGACCAGGCAAAGCGGATCGAGCGAACCTACCGGTTTCGCAATTTCGGCGGCGCCTTCAACTTTGTCGAGCGTGCAGCCGCGCTCGCTGAAGCCGAAGGCCATCATCCCGACATCAGCTTTGGCTGGGGCTACGCGAAAATCTCGCTGCAAACCAAAAAGATCAAAGGATTGCACGAAAACGATTTCATCATGGCGGCGAAGCTCGACCGCATTGCCGCCGAGGGAGCGTCATAAAGTTCATAGCTCGAGGGAGGAAACTAGTGCCCACCTACATCATGCTCGCGAATTGGACCGATCAGGGCGCGCAAAAGGTCAAAGAGTCACCGCGGCGGCTGGAAACGGCGAAGCGGCAGCTTTTCGAAATGGGGGGAGAATTCAAAGCCGTCTACATGACTCTGGGACAATACGATTTGATCTTCATTTATGAAGCTCCGGACGATGCGGTGGCGGCACGGTTTGGCCTGCTGCTCGGCTCGCTGGGGAGCGTGCGGACAACGACCTTGAAGGCGTTTCCCGAGGCCGCGTATCGCGAGATCATTACCTCGCTCGGCTAGATCAGCGGGAGGAGACCCATGACGGCCAAAACGAGCCGGCTCCGGGCGCTGCTCGCCTCAGGCGAGTTCTTGTATATGCCCTCGGCGACCACCCCTATCGAAGGCAAGCTCGCCGAGCGCGCGGGGGTAAAGGTCGTCTATACCGGTGGCTACGCGACGGGCGCCTCACGTGCCATCACCGAGCCGCTGCTGACGATGGACGAGCAGGTGCGAGTCGCGGGCGAGGTCGCGCGCGCGGTCAACGTGCCGCTGATCGCCGATGCCGGGGCGGGCTTTGGTGAGCCGCTGCACACGATGCGAACCGTGCGCGAGTTTGCGGCCGCCGGGGTCGCCGGCATCCACATCGAGGACCAGCTGTTCCCGAAGCGCGCGCACTATCACAAATATGTCGCGCATGCGGTGCCGCTCCCCGAATTCGTCGACAAGATCAAATGGGCCTGCAAACAGCGCGATCAGACCGACCGCGATTTCGTGATCATCGCCCGCTCCGACACCTGCCGGGAATTCGGCCTCGACGAGGCCGTCGCCCGTATCAATGCGACGGCTGAGGTCGGAGCTGACCTCGGCTTGGTATTTCCGCGTAACGACGCCGAGGCCGAAGCCGCGCCCAAGCGCGCCAAGGTGCCGCTCGTTTGGGTGCAGAGCCGCGGTAACCGCGACGGCCGCCCGATTTACTCGCTCTTGGAGCTGCAGAGAATGGGTTATCGGGCCTGTATCGACGCGCAGCTTCTGCTCGGCGTCGGCATCCATTTTATGAAGGCGGCTCTCGGGGAGATGCTGCAAACCGGCCAGTACACCGGAATTGGCGACAATCAATTTACGGCTCTGCGTAAGGACATCGAGGACCTGATCGGACTCGATACCTATTACGAGGTCGAAGCTGAGACGGTCGAAAAAAGCTGAAGCCCTGCTCTCGGGGGAGTTCAGCGCCGGAAGACTGCCACAAGCTCGAGATGCGGCGTCCAAACGAATTGGTCGACCGGCGTGACGCGCTCGAGCCGGTAACCACCCGCCACCAGTTTAGCGGCATCGCGCGCGAAGGTCGCGGTGTTGCACGAAACCGCAACGATTCTCTCTATCGCTGAGGTGGCGAGCGCCGCCGCCTGCCGGGCGGCGCCGGCGCGCGGTGGATCGAAAACCGCGGCGGCATAATGCGCGAGGCTCTCGGGCGGAAGCGGATGTCTTGCAAGATCGCGGCGCTCGACGCTGACCTGAGGGTGTTGCGAAGCCGCGGCTGCCAGTGCATTGGCGGCGCTTTCTTCCCCCTCGACTGCGTGGACCGAGGCATTACGGGCCAAAGCAAACGAGAAGGTCCCGAGCCCGGCGAAGAGATCGAGGACCGGGTGACAAGAACCGACACCGGCCAGAACCTCCCCGACGAGGATTTTCTCGGCGGCCGCACTCACTTGCAAAAACCCACCTGGTGGATAGGGGACGGCGACCCCCGACATGACGGCGCGAACGGGGCGCCGCTCGATCACAGGTGTTTCATAGCCTGGGCCACGCCAGAAAATCCGGGGAAGGTCGCGCTCAATAGCGAACTTGGCCAGCGCTTCGAATGATTGAAGCCCAGGGCGATGCGGCGCCTCGATCAGCACGTCGACACCGCTATCGGTACGGGTCAAAGTTATGTCGGCTCTGCCGCCTGGGGGGACCAGCTCGCCGGCAAATCTTCTCAGCTCGGTGAGGACGGCAAAAAGCACCGGCTCGAGTACCGGGCATTCACAGAGATCGACAAGATTGTTACGGAACCGTTCGCGGTACCCAATTTGAGCCGGCTGAGCCGGGTCGCGCGGCCGCTGCAGGCCGAGCCGCGCTCGCCGCCGCGCTGGCGGGACTATTCGAAGAGGCCCGACGACAGCGCGATCAATGCCGACCCTTTCGAGGGCAGCAAGCAGAGTTGCGAGCTTGACCCTGCGGTAGGCGTCCGGATCGAGGTGCTGTAACGCGCACCCGCCACAGATGCCGAAATGCCGGCATCGCGGATCTGAATGTCCGGACCCCGCGGCGAGCGTCTCGACCACCCGGGCCTCGTATCCGCCCCCGCGGCGAGCACCGAGCCGGGCGCGCACATGGTCACCTGGAACCGTAAAGGGCAGAAAGACCGGCCCATCCCGATACTGCGCAATACCGTCTCCTTGCGCGCCGATCCGCTCGACCCGAAGCTCGACGAGCTCCTCCGTCTCTGGCTGATCTCGCTTAGCGCTGACCTGCACCATTTGCCTTGGTGGTATGGGTGCGCTGCCACGGCCTCCTCGATGGGAAACTTCGGGCGGCCGCATCAAAAATCGGGTTTTGGCAGCGGTCGCCGAGGTGCGCGGATTACCGGAGCGATCGCCTCTGTATGGTCGACCGCGGCCCAACCCCATTCAAGCAGAGGCAGAACAGTGCCTGCGAAGTCGATGATGCAATCGACCAGCGCCGGCGACTGCATCTGGCTGTCGCTCAAGCTCTTGTGGGCGGTGAAGGACTTAAACGCGATATACTCGGCGACCGAAGTCCCTTTGGCTGATTCGAACCCGCGCGGCAACCGGCTCAGCCGCTCGTCGCTGGCAATCGGGTGTCCTTCCGCCGCTAGACGGCCAGCCATTGCGAGGAAACGATCGGGGTCCTGCAGCATGGCACGTCTCAGCCGATTGAGGAGAGCGGGCTCCGGGTGCCAGAAACCGGCCGCGACCATCGACTCGCCCGGCGCCAGGTGAAGATAGAGAACTCCGGGATCGCCCTTGCGGCCGGAGCGGGTCAGCACCGCCCCGGCATGCGTCTTGTAGAGACGCTTGTCAGGCGAGAAACGCACATCGCGGTAAATTCGGAAAATACTGCTCTTGGGATCGCCGACCAGCGGCAATCCCGCTTCTCGAAGCGCCGTCTCGACGGCCGCGATCAGTTCGCGAAATGGAGCCAGAATTTCGGCTTCGTAGATAGATTTGCGCGGCTTGAACCAGGCGGGATCGTTGTTGTCCCGCAGTTCATTGAAGAAACTGAATGCCGCCGGGCCGAACCCGGCAAATCTCTCGCGGCCGGGCGTCATTGCGTGACGGCCGCCGCGTTGCCGACGCGGCGCGCGTAGAGAAGGAACTCACGGTTGCCTTCCGGCCCGAGGATCGGGCTCTCGACCACGCCAGCCACCATCCAGCCGGGTCGCGCCGCCACCCATGCGGCAATGCGCTCGCACGCCTCGGCTTGCAGCCTGGCGTCACGGACCACACCGCCCTTGCCGACATGCTCCCGCCCGACCTCGAATTGTGGCTTAACAAGTGCGACAA
Source organism: Allostellaceae bacterium (assembly GCA_049799535.1). Lineage (GTDB taxonomy): Bacteria > Pseudomonadota > Alphaproteobacteria > ATCC43930 > CGMCC-115725 > AP-15. Next base: position 7,851 of record JBARIB010000621.1, read on the forward strand.
GCTCAGCTTGCCCCGCCGCGAGCGCAAGTGGCGCTGGCAAGACCGTGTCCAGGCCAATAAAACTGGCATCACAAGTGATAATATCGACCGGCTCGGGAATTTGCTCGCTGGTTAGGTAGCGGGCGTTCAATCGTTCATGCACGACAACGCGTGGGTCTTGGCGCAGCTTCCAGGCGAGCTGCCCATGCCCGACATCGATAGCGTAGACCCGCCGTGCCCCGTGTGCCAGCAGCACATCGGTAAAGCCACCGGTCGAGGCACCGATATCGAGCGCGACGCGTCCAGCAATTTCGATTTGAAAATGCTCGATTGCATGCGCGAGCTTCAGACCGCCGCGCGAGACCCACGGATGATCGCGGCCCTTCACCGCGAGCGTGGTATCGGCCGGGAATTGCTCGCCTGGCTTGTCGATCCGTTGCCCGTCGCGGCTGACTAACCCGGCGAGGATGAGCGCTTGCGCCTTTGTCCGGCTCTCCGCGAGGCGCTGTTCTACAAGGAGCTGATCCGCTCGCCGCTTGGCCGCCACAGCTCTTCGCGCTAAGCGCGTGCGGGCTGCTGAGCGATCTCGCGCCCGAGTGCCGACAATGCTATCGCCACGATATGGCGGGCATTGAGCCCCGCATTGTCGTATTGGGCCTGCGGCGAATCGTGGTCGAGAAAGATATCGGGCAGGACCATGGTGCGGATCTTCAGTCCCTGATCGAGCATCCCGCTGATCGCGAGATAATGAAGCACGTGGCTGCCAAAGCCGCCGATCGCGCCTTCCTCGACCGTAATCATGACCTCGTGCTCGCGCGCCAAGCGGCCGATCAGATCGGTGTCAAGCGGCTTGGCGAAGCGCGCATCGGCTACCGTCGTCGACAGCCCGTAAGTCGCAAGCTCTTGCGCCGCCTTCATGCTTTCCGTCAGGCGGCCGCCCAAGCTAAGGAGTGCAATCTTGGTACCCTCGCGGATAATCCGCCCGCGTCCGATCTCGAGCGGGACCCCTCTCTCGGGAAGGGGTACGCCGATGCCGTCGCCGCGCGGGTAACGGACGGCCGAGGGGGTGTCGTCGATTGCCGCACAGGTGGCGACCATGTGGACGAGCTCGGCTTCGTCCCCGGCCGCCATGATGATGAAACCGGGCAGACAGCCGAGGTAGGTCACATCAAACGATCCGGCGTGGGTTTGCCCGTCGGCGCCGACGAGACCCGCACGATCGATGGCGAAACGCACCGGCAATTTCTGGATCGCGACATCGTGCACGACTTGGTCGTAGGCGCGCTGCAGGAACGTCGAGTAGATCACCGCGAACGGCTTCATGCCTTCGGCGGCAAGCCCGGCCGCAAAAGTTACTGCGTGCTGCTCCGCAATGCCGACATCAAAGCAGCGCTTCGGGAACTTCTCGCCGAACAAGTTGAGACCGGTGCCCGACGGCATCGCTGCCGTGATCGCAACGATGCGATCGTCGGCCTCGGCCTCTTTGATCAGAGATTTCGCAAACACGGAGGTGTAAGACGGTGTGGTTGATTTCGGCTTGACCTGCGCCCCGGTAACCACGTCGAACTTGTTGACGCTGTGATACTTGTCTTCGGCCTGCTCCGCCGAAAGGAACCCACGGCCCTTCTGGGTAACGGCGTGGATCAGCACCGGGCCGCTTTCCTCGGTGTCACGGACATTCTTCAGTACCGGCAGCAGGTGATCGATATTGTGACCGTCGATCGGACCGACATAGTAGAAGCCGAGTTCCTCAAAGAGGGTGCCGCCGGTCACGAATCCCCGGGCGTATTCCTCGGCGCGCCGCGCCGCGTCTTCGAGCGGTTTTGGGAAGTGGCGAGCCACCTCCTTCGCGATGTGACGCAGCGACATGAAGGATTTCGAGGATAACAGACGCGAAAGATAGGCGCTCATCGCGCCGACCGCCGGCGCGATCGACATGTCGTTGTCGTTGAGAATCACGATCAGCCGCGAATCCATGGCCCCGGCGTTGTTCATCGCCTCGTAAGCCATGCCGGCGCTCATCGCGCTGTCGCCAATTACGGCGATGACATTCCGCCGCTCCCCGCGGAAATCACGGGCGACGGCCATGCCCAGCCCCGCAGAAATCGAAGTGGAGCTGTGGGCGGCACCGAACGGGTCGTATTCGCTTTCCGAGCGCTTGGTGAATCCGGAAAGCCCGCCACCCTGCCGCAAGGTGCGGATGCGGTTGCGCCGGCCGGTTAGGATCTTGTGGGGATAAGCCTGGTGCCCGACATCCCAGATCAGGCGGTCATGCGGCGTGTCGAAGACATAGTGTATCGCAACGGTGAGCTCGACAACGCCAAGCCCGGCGCCGAGATGGCCCCCTGTTATCGAGACCGCATCGATCAGCTCAGTGCGCAACTCATCGGCGAGCTGACGCAAATCCTGCTCAGGCAGTTTGCGCAGATCCGCAGGAACGTCGACCTGATCGAGCAGCGGCGTCCGATTAGAGATCGGGCGTG
>JBARIB010000622.1:0-16871 GCA_049799535.1 Allostellaceae bacterium
CCCTGGAGCTATGAGCGGATACAAAGAAATCAACCAGTTACCCCTTACGCCGGCCCTTGCCAAGGTTGGGGTCGGGGGTTCGAATCCCCTCGCCCGCTCCATTCCGTTAAGTGGGCCGTTCAGCGGCTCACCCGCCCCGGGTAGCAGCAGTAAGCGTCTATATTCCGCTTCTATATATCGTCATATATGCGGCGGGTCGGCGGCAGCGCCTTCCGTCGACCTCGGGTCCGATTGCCCCGAAGCCGAAACTGACACCACAATTGCCTCGCGAAACGCGCGAATTACGAGTGGGTGGACTCGTATGAGATCGGTGGAGGTGTTCAAGGTTCCGGTAGTCGAGTCGCTCTCGGTGCGGGTCGTGGTGGATTCGGTCTTCGATCAGTTCATGCCCAAGGCGACCCACCCGATGGTCACAATCGAGCATATCGGCCGCATTCGCGACAATCTGAACTCGACGTTAGCCGGCGAATGGGGCCTGTCGCTACACCTTGAATCGCGCAAGGCGGGTGCGACGGCGCAATATCTGCTGGATTTCGGCTACACGCCCGAGGTGTTGATACGAAACTTTACGCTGCTGAAGCTCGAGCCTGAGCGCCTCAACGGGCTCATTCTGAGCCACGGTCACCGCGATCATTACGGCGGTCTGCCGGGCTTTGTCGCCCATTATCGGGACCGCATGCGCGACGATCTGCGGCTCTTTGCCGGAGGCAAGGAGAGCTTTCGCGAGAAGTGGGTCGGCTCACCCGACGAGGAGCCGCGCTCGTGGGGGGCCCTCGACCGCGCCGCCCTCGAAGCCGCCGGGGTCGAGACGGTGTGCTGCGATGCCGCGCACGCACTCAAGGGACCGTTTACCACCGGCAACATCGCACGCCAATCCTTCGAGCGGGTGTTGCCCAACACTCTGGTCGAACCTACCACGGTCGATCACTTCACCGAGGAAGAGCGGCGTGGGCGACTAGTCCCCGATCGGCATCCCGACGAGCACGCCACCTGCTTTGTCGTGCAAGGGCGGGGTCTTGTGGTCATCTCCTCCTGCAGCCATTGCGGCGTGATCAATGCGATCAGGACCGCTATGGCGGTCTCCGGCGTACAGAAGCTGCATGCCGTGCTCGGTGGTTTTCATCTGGGTGTTGCACCGCCGGACTATGTCGAGCACACGATCGCGGAGATGAAGGTGCTCGCCCCGGATGTCGTCATCCCGATGCATTGCACCGGCCGCACCTTCATCGCGCGATTGCGCGCTGAAATGCCCGATCGCTTGATCGACTGGAATACCGGGAGCCGCTTTATCTTTGGCGTGTGACAGCGCGCTCGGTTCAATTCGGTGTCGCGGCCTGTGCCAAACTGGCCGGCATGCATCGCCCATATTGCCGCGAAACGCCTGTACTTTACGAGGAACCGGCTCTAACGGACCTCGGCGATCATGTGTGAGGGAAATCATCGATGAAGATCGTCAAAATCGAAGACCTCCATTGCGACGCGGGTTGGCGCGTCAACTCATTCCTCAAGATCACCACCGACGAGGGGATCGTCGGCTGGGCCGAATATATGGAGGGCTACGGCGCGCAAGGCTTAACGGGGGTCATTCATAAGCTTGCTGACCGGTTTCTCATCGGGCAGGACCCGCGGCCGGTCGAGCGGATCAGTGCTTTTCTCTATGCGGCCACCCGACAGGCGCCTGGCGGGATCAATCAGCAGGCCATCGGCGCGATCGAGAATGCTCTCGTCGACATCAAGGCAAAGGCGCTTGGAATACCGGTTTATGAGCTGCTCGGCGGTCCGGTACGCGATCGGCTTCGGCTCTATTGGTCGCATTGCGGGACCTATCGCGTCCGCTATGCCGAGCGAATCAAGGAATGGACCGGTGCCGATCCGGCACGTTCGCTCGACGACCTCGTGCGTCTTGGTGAGGAGGTTGCGCGGCGCGGGTTTAAAGGATTGAAGACCAAGGTAATCCGGTTCGATGGCGTGCGCCCCTACATTCATGGTCCCGGCACCAACGCGGCCCCGGGATATCCCGAGCTCAATATCGACAGCCATATCGTCGAAGCTGCCGCACGGCAGATGGAATCGTTGCGCAAGGGAGCCGGGCCGCATATGGGCCTGCACCTCGACACCAACTTCAACTACAAGACCGACGGCTATATCAGGCTGGCGCGAGCTCTCGAGCCGTTCGACCCCACCTGGCTCGAGATCGACACCTACGATCCTGCGGCGCTCGCATTAATTAGGCGCTCGGCGCGGATCCCCATTGCCTCCTGCGAATCGCTCTACGGCCGGCGCCAGTATCGGCCGTTCTTCGAATGCCAGTCGGTTGATGCAGCGATAATCGATGTGGCGTGGAACGGTATTCTCGAGTCGGCGAAGATTGCCGCGATGGCCGACGCGTTTGAGGTCAATGTAGCGCCGCATAACTTCAACGGCCACCTCGGATCCCTGATTAGCGCCCATCTGTGCGCCGCTATTCCCAATTTCCGGATCATGGAGATCGATATCGACGACGTTCTCTGGAAAGACGACATCGTGACGGTCCCACCGATTATCGAGGACGGAGATCTACTGCTGCCGACTGGTCCTGGGTGGGGCGCCGATGTCGACGAGACCTTCGTTAGGGCGCATCCGCCGCGGCGATAGTGACAGCACCAAGGAGACAGCCGTCAGAGCCAAGCCGACCAGAGCGGCAACCAACAGCGCCAGCGAGAAATACTGATTGTAACTTGGCGTCAGTGCCCACACGCCCGGCGAGGAATAGAGGAACAGATCGAGCCGCTGTAATACACGGTATTAGGTCTGCAGAGCGGCAGAGTCGCAGAGCCGCCCATTACCTCGGAAATCTCGTGCACCGCGACACCGATGAAATCGTATTCGCCTGACACGGAACGGTTGTCGGGGTCGAAAGTCAATTTGTTAAACGCGGCCCAACCAAACGTATCGCCTTTGACTCACTGCGGGCGGCTTCGGGGGTGTTTAACCGCCGGCGAGGGTTGCCGTGTTTTTCAGCTAGGTTTCGACAAATTCATCTCCCGGCTTCATCGGGCGATTTCCCACCTCGGGTCTGGCGCGTTATGGTTCAATGGGCAACCGAGAAGGAGGAGTGATCGGCAATGGCAGTCAACCCGGTAAATTTGGACCTTCTTAGCGGCATTCGGGTGGTTGATTTCACCCAGTTCGAGGCCGGAACATCATGCACGGAGACGTTAGCCTGGATGGGGGCTGAGGTCGTTAAGATCGAAAATCCCAAGACCGGTGACCCTGGGCGCAGACTGCAGCCCGGGCGGCCTGACAACGATCCCTACTATTTCTTTATGTTCAACGCGAACAAGAAGTCGGTGACAGTCAATCTGAAGACCCCACGGGGGCTCGAAATCGTTAAGGAAATGCTCAAAAAGGCGGATGTCACCGTAGAGAATATGGCACCCGGCACCATCGAACGCTTAGGACTGGGCTATGATGCGGTACGAGAAATCAATCCCGCTATCATTTATTGTCAGGTTAAAGGCTTTGGCGAGGGTAGTCCGTATGAGAAGGGGCTTGCTTTTGACATGATTGCGCAGGCCGCTGGCGGACCCATCAGCGTGACCGGCGAGCCCGGCCGTCCGCCAGTCAAGCCCGGACCATCCTTTGGCGACACCGGTACCGGGATGTTGATGGCCATTACCTTGCTGGGCGCTCTTTATAAGCGCCAGACGACCGGCCAAGGCAGGCGGCTGCAGGTGGCAATGCAGGATGCGATGGTGCACTACATGCGCACCTGCTTCTCGACACAGGCGCGTCTTGGGACAGCCGCGCCGCGGCGCGGCGGCAAGAGCGTCGGCGGAAACAATGCTCCGTCCGGCCTTTATCCGTGCAAGCCGGGCGGGCCAAACGACTACGTCTACCTGACTACCAGCCGCGCCAATCCTGAGCATTGGCGGCGCCTGCTCAAATTGATCGGACGGGAGGAGCTAATCGGCGACCCGCGATACGATACCGGGCAAGCGCGGTTAGAGCACGAGACCGAGGTCGACCAGATCGTCAGCGAATGGACCCGCCAACACACTAAAGAGGAGGCAATGCGCCTTGTTAGCGGTGTTGGAGTTCCTGCTGGCGCGGTGTTCGACACGATGGAACTGCACAACGATCCGAATATGGAAGAGCGCGGGATTATGCAGATCATGCATCACCCGCAGCACGGTGACTTTAAGATGCCGGCTTGGCCGGTTCGAGTGGACGGTGCTCCGCCGCGGATATCGCCGGCGCCGCTGCTTGGGCAACACAATGTTGAAGTTCTGGGCGAATGGCTGGGGATCAGTGCGGCCGAGATAGAAGCGCTGCACCGAGAAGGTATCATTTGAGCTCTGCTGCTTGCCCAATCGGCCCCCGCCGCCTCGGTGGGGGCCTTCTTTCTCGAGAAAGCTCGATGCGCTTGCGCCTTTATGAGAACCACAGGTTCGTGCTCTACGCCCCGTTCTACGCGGCACACGCAATTGGCGCTTATGTCGCCGAGGGGCTCGCAGTCGAACTCTTGTCATCGCCGGGGATGGGGCTAGCAGAGCAGGCATTGCTCGACGGCGCGGTCGATGTGATCTGGGCCGGACCAATGCGCGTGATGAAACATCACGATCTGCACCCTGACTCTGCGCTTGTGTGCTTTGCCGAGGTCGTTTGCCGGGATCCCTTCTCGATCATAGGCCGCCGAATTCGCCCGGAATTCCATCTGTCAGACCTCGCTTCAATGCGCTTGGCGACGGTCAGCGAAGTACCGACCCCATGGCTGTGCTTGCAGGACGATTTACGCCGGGCAGGGCTCGACCCGGACCGGGTCGATCGTATTGCCGATCGAAGCATGGCAGACAACCTTGAGGCGTTACGCGAAGGTCGGATCGTGGCTGCCCAGCTCTTCGAACCCTATGTTGAACAGGCTTTAGCGTCAGGAATTGGCCACCTCTGGTATGCCGCAAGCTCACGTGGCCGTACGAGCTATACAGCTTTCATAACGACGCGAAACCGGCTTGGCGTCGACTTGGGGACGCTGCAGCGAATGGTCACGGCGATGCTCCGCACGCAGCAGTGGATTCACGCGCAATCGCCGCCAGAGATCGCCGGTGCTATCGCATCATTTTTCCCGGCGCTCGATCGCGATCGACTGGCCCGTTGCGTTGCCCGTTACCGGGCCCAGCAAATTTGGGGATCGGATCCGGTTCTTCCCGAAGACGGGTTTGACCGCCTGCGACGAGGCCTCGTTTCAAGCGGATACATTCGTCCAGTGGCCTATGAGGCATGTGTCGACAATACTCTTGCCCTAAGGGCCATTGGCGAGCGGCTATCGGCGCAGCCAGTTGGTGAATGGCCGCGCGTTTAACGGCACGGACCACCATGCGAGCTCGATCCGCCGCCGCCGAGGACGACACGGCAGCAAACGTGGTTTGTCGGCTTCTAAATATAATCCAGCCGCATCAATGCCATTTGTCGACCCCACCGAGTTCGAAGCGGTCGGCTTCGGTAACGGCCCGCCGCTTTTGCACAACCGGGCGATGCTGCACTGCGGCAAAGATGGCGAGAAGCATCAGCCAGTAATAAATTTGCCGCGGGCGTCTTTTTTCGATGTGCTAATCCTCCATTTATCTCAGAATATCCGGGACAGAGATATCGGCTTCGGTATTGGGGGAAGGAGGAGGAAGTAGGCAAAATGGCAACCATAGACCAGATCGGGCAAGAGAAGCAGCGGATTTCCGAACGGTTGGCACGTCTTGACGCTGAACGCGCTAGACTGGCTGATCAGCTCAATGAGCTGGAAATCGCTGAACGCGTTCTGAACCGATTCGGCGGAACTGCCGATACCGCCGACAGACGGAGGCGGGGACGCCCGACAAGGGCTGCGCAACCAGCCGTCGGGCAGCGCAGAGCTCGGGGCGGACAGCAGGCGGCGAGCCTCTCTCTCAGCGACGCCACATTGCAAGCCGTCCAGGCGCATCCCGAAGGAGCGACCGCCAGCGAGATCCTCAATCACCTTTCGCGGGAATTCGGCATGACGGTCAGGCCGAACCATCTCGGCATTGCGCTCCAGCGGCATCGCCGCGCTGGCCGGCTCGACAATCGCGACCAGCGCTGGTACGTGCCGCAGTCGGCGCATAGAGAACAATCAGAACAAGCCGCAATGACCGGCTGACGTCGCCAAAAACCGGGCGTGGCACCGGGTACCAACCGCCCGGTCGCGGGTGGCGCTGCGGGGAGAGCGCACGCTAGGAGATGAAAACGGCAGTACCCGATCAGCCGTGTCGCTATCCCGCCTCAGCCATTGATCTTTAGCAGCCGCCGGGCGTTCCCGCTCAGCAGCTTCTCTTTGTCTTCGGCGCACAACGGCAGGGTTTCTGTCCATTTCGTGCCCGGCGGGTTGTCGACGAAGGGATAGTCGACGGAGAACATAATCCGGTCTATCCCCATCTCCATCATGCAGCACAGCAGAGCCGGGTCTGAGAAGAAGCCGCTTGTCGTAATGTGAAAGTGCTCGCAGAAGATATCCCGGAAGCTCCTGCCGCCTCTGCCATCGCGGGCCAGTCCCATGCTGATGCGCCACAGATAAAAAGGCAGACCTTCTCCCAAGTGGCCGAGAATGATTTTGAGACCGGGATAGGTGTCGAATACGCCGCTCAACACGAGACGCAGACCCTGCGTGGCAGTTTCCACCGTAAAGCCCCAAGCGGCCCGCAGCAAAGACGGATACTGCTCGACATAGTCCTTGTAGTAAGCCTCGATGACCGCCGGATGTGGGATCGAGGGATGCAGATAAAGCGGCACATCGAGCGCTTGGGCCCGCTCGAAGATCGGCCAGAACCGCCGGTCATCGAGAAATAGACCATTGGTGAGGCCGTTGACCAGGGCTCCTTTGAAGCCGAGTTTGGTGACCGCACGTTCGAGCTCTTCAGCCGCCGCTTTTGGATCGGGTGTGGGGATTGCGGCAAAGGCAGCAAAACGCTTGGGATGGGCGCGGACCGTCTCGTAAAGCCGGTCATTGGCTCCGCGCGCCAGCCGCACCGCGGTTTCTGCGTCGAGCTTTTGCAGTCCGGGGTTGGCGTGAGACAGCACCTGCAGATCGATGCCCGCCTCATCCATTTCCCGCAACCGCAAGGCACCGACATCGTCGAGGCGCTCGACTATCCGCGGCGCGCTGGTCACGTCCAGTCCAGAGATATGCCGTTTTACCTCCGGATCGAAGTAATGCTCCTCCAGGGCGATAATATATGGTTTGTGCGCCATTGAGCTCCTCCATTCGTGGCGGTTATCGGGGCAACCGCGGGACCGGCGTTACGTCGCGTCGTCCATCACACCGGCCACGACGGGGCGATCCGCCAAGTCGCGGCCGTCTCTCTATGCTCTGACCGAGCTTACAACTCTGCGGGCGTGTGCCCGCAAGTCGTAATTCCGATCAGCAGCTGCTTCGGGTGATAACCCGGGATCACCGGCGAGTAGCCTGCGTGCGACTGCATGGTCGGCTGGTTGGTTAACCGACTCGACACCGACCAGCCTTTCGCCGCGAAAGCAGAAGATGGAGAAATGGCCGTCGGCTGGATCACCGCGGATTACTTCTTTGTCGTGACCCGTGGTGATGCCGGCGATCTGCAATTTCAAATCGCCTTGATCGCTCCAGAACCACGGGACTTTCCGGTAGAGCTCCGGACGTCCGGCGATATGTCCGGCGACGCACCGTCCCTGGTCGACGGCGTTCTGCACCGATTCAAGCCGAACCCGGCTGGTAGCAAAGGGTGTTGGAAAATTGGCGCAGTCGCCAATAGCGAAGATCGCCGGATCGGAGGTCGCCAGATGTTCGTCAACCACGATGCCGTTGTCGACGGCGAGCCCCGCTTTGCCAGCTAACTCGGTGTTAGGGAGTACGCCGATACAGATAAGTACGAGATCGGCCGGCAAATGCTCGCCATCGGTTGTCTCGACCCTCGTTACGCGCCCGCCTGAGCCGCCGATCGAAGAAACCCCGGTACCAAGCAAAACTTTGGCGCCCCAGCGTCGATGTGCGTTGGTAAAGAAGTGCGAGGTTTGCGCCGATACGACCCGGCCCATTGGGTGATGGGTGACTTCTACGATGTGGACCACGGCGCCGCGCGCAATTGCGACTGCGGCGAATTCGAGGCCGATAAACCCGGCGCCGACGACGACGATCTCGCGCGCCTCGTCCAGCTTCCGGCGCAATATGTCCGCATCGGCCAGGGTCCGAAGCGGCAATACGCCGTCGAGAGCAGCCCCAGGCAGGTCAAGCGGCCGAAACCGTGCGCCGGTCGCGAACACGAGATGGTCCCAGGAAATCTCGATCCCCGACGCAAGTCGAATTCGTCGCCCCGGCCGATCGACTTCTATTACAGCATCGCCATAAATGAGGTCGATCTGTTGCTTCGCGTAGAACTCAGCTGGCCGCAGCCACAGATCATCGACCGGGGTTTCGCCGGCGAGGTAGGATTTTGATAGCGGCGGGCGTTGGTAGGGCAGAACTGGCTCGTCGCCGACCAGAACGATGTGGCCATCGAAGCCGCTATCGCGCAAGGACGCGGCTGTCTGGAAACCGGCTTGGCCGGCGCCGATGATGGCGGCGACCGCGCCCGGCATCAGACCTGCGTCTCTGGCAAATAGACGACGAGGCCGTCGAGTTCGGGGGTTGCGACCAACTGGCAGCTCAGCCGGCTGTTAGGCTTTCGCTCACTCGCAGTGAACTCGAGCATCGCCTTTTCGTCATCCGACTGGGGCGGGGTGCGATCGAGCTGCCCCGGTTCGACATAAACATGGCAGGTCGCGCACATCATTTCGCCGCCGCACTCGGCCACGATTCCGTCGATGCCGTTGACAATAGCCGCCCGCATGACACTGGTGCCGACAGGAACATCGAGCACTTCGCGCGCCCCGTTTGTATGTACATAAGTGATTTTCGGCATCATTTTCCCATCGGTTAGACACGGGGCGAAAGAAGGCCGATCTAAACCGCCACCGCCCACCCGGCGTCAAGTCCCGAGGTCGATCGCAATCTCATCGCCTTGCCCGACAAGTTTTGCGCCCAAAGCTGCACTCGCGCGCGCGATCACATCGAATGCTGCCGCTTCATCGGCGAGCGCGCTGGGAACTGTGCGGTTGCGATCGTCGTGTCGGACGAATTGGAAACGCACTTTGTCGATCCCCTCAACTCCACACGAGAGTCTGACCATCATCCCGAGCCAGTCGCCATGTCGCCTACCCCCATGTCCGGTATGAAACGAAAAGCTGCCCAGTCCGTAAAAAATTGGCCGGCCCCGGTAGGCCTCCACCGCCAGCGAATGATGCGGCCCGTGGCCGATCACGATATCAGCCCCGGCATCGACCGCGGCATGGCCGATCTCGGTCATGTATTGTAAGACGTCTCGACCCACCCCCCAGTGGCACGATGCGATGACGATGTCAGCCTGGGCTCGAAGAGCAGCCAGATCGTCGGCAAACCACTGCAAATATGACTTGTCTGCCCAGGTCAAGATTTGTGGCGGCAATCCCGGCCGGTTGGCGGGCGGCCGGCCGCCATGCATTGGGACCTGGTAGGCAGTATATCCACGGATCACCGCGATGCCGACCGAGTCCTCCCCCGCCTCATGGTTGGTCGGCCAATAGACCGAGCTGCGCTGCAAAAAGCCAAACCGTGTTCCGTTGCGCTGCAAGATTACGGGGGTGCGCGCTGCCGCCCGGTTCACGCCGGCACCGGTGTGAGCGATCCCGAGCTCATCAAGCCGGGTGATCGAGGAGGTGATGGCTGCTTCGCCGTAATTGACGTTATTGGCGATGCCGACCGCCTTAATCCCTGCCGCCGCCAACGCCTCGCCGGCAATGGCCGGATCGGCGAAGAACCCTTCGTTCTCCGGAGAGTGCCCATTCGGCGGCCGGTAGAGACAACATTCGAGATTGGAAAACACTATATCGGCCGCGCGGAACTCGTCCTCCACGAGCGAGAAAGGCTCCCTGGGTCGGGTGACGTTCATCAGATTGACGTCGCCTGTCAGGATTATCTTGGTGGCCATGTTCTGACACCGTTTTGTAGGTCGCCCAGCGGGACCATGCCAGCGGGACCATGATCGGGGGGGCGGGTGAGTGCAGCGATGGCACCCTCAACTCGAGCTACATGCGGCGGTCCGACGACAGGGCAATTTTCTGGGATATAGCCGCTCGGAAAGAAGCGTCAATCCTCATGACCGCCGTCTTCCGCGCCATGGGAGAGCCGCTTGAGCAGCAGCCAGAGACTGTGGTCCTCGAGATGGGTCCTCGCCGCCCATTCGGCGATTGGTCGGGCCGCCTCTTGATCGCGGCAGGCGATCGCGGCGGCAACCACCGCCCGGGCATCTTCCGGTGTTTTGTGGGTTGACCAGTTCTGCTGCGCAAAGGCCAGCGCATGCCGGCCGTCACCCTCGATTTCAAGAGCGTAGCGAGACGCATCGCGCAGATGCAAAATGTCGCCTTGCCGGCGCGCCGCCGCATATCGAGCGGCCAAATCATCTCGGTAGGCGGCGAAGTGGGTGTCTCCGATCGCCCGCGCCGCGATGGCGAGCCGGAGATAGAGCGCGTCAATCCGTTCGAGGCCGGTCAGACGGCGGACGACATCAGCCGGACGCCCGTGACCTAAGAGGTAATCCGAGTAGGCGGTCAGCAAATAAACGTTGCGATTGTCGAGCGCGAACGCCTGCGCGAAATATTGATCGGCAGCGGGGTCGTCGATTCTGACCGCGATCTCACAGAGGATGGTTAGTGCCCAAAGATGCTGCGCGCGGTCGCGCGGCGGCGCCCGGCGAACCGCATTCGTCAGCGCGGCCTCGCTCGCCAACGCGTTACCGGTCAGCGATTCGACACTGGCGCGGCAGGCGGTCGCAGTGAGCCCGGGGCGTACTCGAGCGAAGGTTTCACAGGCGCTCTTGGCCTCGTTGAGGTCTCCGGTCACTTCGTCCACACTTGCCAGCACGAGTAGCGCCTGGGGGTTCTCGGGATTTTCCCGCAGCGCAGCGCGGAGGTCGGCCGCGGCATCGGCGAAGTTGTGCTGCGCTTGCAGGATCCTGGCTCGAAGAACAACCAATGAAGCAGGTGAGCGGTCCTGCCACCAGCGCGCGAGGGTCGCCTGCGCATAGCCGACAAAACGCGGATCCGCCTCGGCCACGCCCATCGACAGCTGCCGGCCGGCGAGCTCCATCGCCAGCTGGCGATCGTCCGGTCGCTTGGCGAGTTCGGTCGCGAGCGCCCTCAGCTGCCGGGTGCGCGGATCGGTGGTCGGTAATCCGGATTGTAGGACGACTTCCTCGTCGGCTGGCACGAAAGGGGCCGCCGCCGGGCTCCTGACCCCAATCGCCGCAATAACGGCAAGCCACAAGCCGGCGAGCCCATTCCGCCGGTGATCGTCAGAGGTGGCGCCGATGGCCAGTGACCGCCTTCCAAATCGGCTCGTCAGTGCGAACCTGCCGGGACCGTTGAGCGTTATTGCGGCAGCGGCGGTCCCAGGAACGGGAAGGTGTTCAGATAATTTTTCGCTTCTTGCTTACTGCGCGTACCGTCGACACCTTCCGGGAAATTCGTGTACAGGTTGCTCAGGTCGAGATTGAGGATCAGAGCCAGCAAGGTGTCGATGACGCGGTCCTGAAGGCGCCGCCCATTGGGAAAACCGTCCAGCTGGCTGAGGTCGAATTTGAGCGTATCGGGGACGGCCACAGACGCCAAGATATTGGTATTCGCCGCGTTCGTGCCAAAATTTTTGAGCGTTTGAAGGATGGCCGGAGCGAAATCCTTCGGATCGTCCTGCGGCATACCGAAATTGAAAGCGTCTTTCAGCGCGGCGGGAATGAGCGCTGTATTGACCGCCGGGTTGCCCTCCCGATCGATCTGGCGCAAGTTCCCCGCAGATTGAGCAGGACCGCCGCCCAAAAGCCCTCCAACACCCCCCGAGACACGCCCTGCGAAACTCTCCTCCACGAAACGTTCTGCGACAGTCTCGTCCTCATCGAGACCCAAATAGGTGACCGACCACGTCGCAAATTTCGTCGCGGTGCCGACGACCATGCTAATCGGCAGCTTGACGACGATCGCATTGGTGTTGTGCAAGGTGAAGGCGTCGTCACCAGTGAACTGGTTCAGGTCCGCGACGCCGGTGCTGTTAAATTTGGCGACGAAGCGGTTGAACCCGTCCCCATCGAAGACGAACGGATCTTCCCGTGGGCCCGCGAAGATCGTGATGCTGCCGTCGGCCGAGGTGTTGATGATCGGCGCTGGCGGCGACCCGGTGCTCGAGCCCTGGGTGACGGTGCCGTTCACCACGGTGCCGTTAGGAAAAGTGGCCGTGAAAGTCTGACAAGCAGGCTTGGGGGCAGGACAAGTAGGCCCGTTCCCGAATCCCGAGAAGACGAAATCAATTTTGGCTGTCGGCGTCGCTGCCACGTTGGTGCTGAAGAATAAGCGATACAGCCCGTTAGATTGATAGTGGTAGGTGGCCCCGAACTTCGGTTCGGACAGCGGATGAGTGGTGATGACCAGCACAAGATTCTGACTCGAGCAGGGTAAACCTAGGCAGGGCGGGTCCCGGAACATGAAGGTGTCGTTGATGTCGAGGGCACTGTATGCGTCGATTGTCGGAGCATCGCGATGATCGGCGGCTGATGCCGGCGGGTTTGGCCATAGCAGCGCCAGCGCGGCAGCGAAGATGATCTTGATGCCAAACCGAGTCCTCATGGGGGAATCCTCTCAGATCGAGGCTGCTAGTCTAATTTACCGTCAAGAGACTCACTTTAAGGTTAATAGCGCGTATAATCAAGATCGCTATCGTTTAAAGCGGGGCAGTGGGTTTTCAAATTAAGGTGGGCAGTGAGGAGCAATTCGTGGTTTTGCGCCGCGTTCGGCGTCCTGGTCGCGGTGGCTTTTTTCCTTGCCGCGCCGCCGGTATCAGCTCACGCGGTCGCTGGGGCAGCCTATGATCTCGCTGCCGGCTTGCGTCATCCGTTGACCGGAGCTGATCACCTTCTCGCCATGGTGAGTGTCGGGATCTGGGGTGCCGAGCTCGGAGCACCGGCGATCTGGCTCTTCCCGGTGGCTTTTCCTCTGATGATGGCCACCGGCGCGGTCTTCGGCATAATCGGGGTTCCGCTGCCCGCTACTGAACTCCTGATCGCGCTGTCTGTGACCGTTCTCGGTGGGATGGTTGCCTTGGCGCAGAGGCTGCCGCTTTGGGTTGCCGCCCTGATCATCGGCGTTTTCGCACTAGCGCACGGGCATGCCCATGGTGTGGAGCTCCCGGACGCCGCGGACGCCCTAGCTTTCTGCATTGGTTTTGTTGCTGCGACCGGATTCCTTCACGCGCTGGGAATCGTCATCGGACTTGGCATCCAATGGCCGAGCGGATTCTGGGCCATACGCGTTTGCGGCGTCCTGGTTGCTGCGGTGGGATGCTATTTCATTTACCATTATGTCGAGGCTTAACCGCAGCCTCAGCGCGTTCCTTTTCAGCCTCGGCGCTATCCTCGCACCGCTGCCAGCCTGGGCGCATACCGCATACCAGAGCCTGGGCAGCTTCTGGTCCGGGGTCGCGCATCTATTGACTTCGCTTGATCAGATCGCCGTCTTTTTGGGACTTGCGGTGTGGGTGAGTTGCCACGACCGGAATTCGGATGCGCCGGTGATCGCCGCCGCGTTCTCCGCAGTGGTCGTAGGGGTGGGGCTCGGTGCAACAATTGGCTCGCAGCTTGATTGCGCCTCGCTCTCAGCCATACTGATGGTTCTCGTCGGCCTTGCCGGCGCTGGGCAATTCCGGGTTGGAAACCGGCCGCTCATCGGCGTCGCCACAGCGGGTGGATTGTTTGCGGGCGGAGCAAGCGGGCAGGGGCCAGCGGCCGTATCACTCGGACTCTTCTCGCTGGGCGGCGCGGTCGCCACAGCTTCGGTGATCAGCTGGGGGTTGATCGCGGCGCGAGGGATCAACGTCGCCTGGGGTCGCATCGCGCTCAGGGCCTTGGCGAGCTGGATTGCGGCGATCGGACTGATGATATTGGCGCTTGCCGGCTCGCGGTATTTCGGTCACCGCTAGTGCTGCGTATTATTATCTTCTGTGTCACCCTCAGCGTGAATCTCTCTGCCGCTTCTGCACATCTCGCATCCGACAGTTATCTCCGGCTCGATATCGACGCCGATGGGCGTGTAACCGGCCAATGGGACATCGCTCTACGCGATCTCGATGTTGCGGTGGGTCTCGACACAAACATGGACGGCGACATTACCTGGGGTGAACTGCGGTCCAAACGACGTGCCGTAGAAGGTTATGCGTTTAGCCGGTTGAACATTGCCGAGGCAGCCGGCTCCTGCCGCCTGAGGCCCGACGAGTTGATGGTGGATTATCATGCCGGCAATGCTTACGCGGTGATCCCCTTCGCCGCCGATTGCCCGGCCTTCAGCGGCCAGCTGACGCTGCGCTATCGGCTGTTGTTCGAACTCGATCCGACCCACCGTGGTCTGTTGACGTTGGCGGGGCGAGGGATCACCAAGACCGACATCCTTACCCCCGATCATGCCACGGTCACCGTCGACCTTGCACCGCGGGCGCTGACCGGTGAAATCGCGCGCTTCTTCCTGTTCGGGTTCGACCACATCCTGCTGGGCTACGACCATCTTCTTTTCGTGGGCGTGCTGCTGGTAATGGCGTCACTGCGCCGGGCCGGCCGGTCGGGCTGGGTTCCGATCGACGGCCTTGGCCAGGTCATGCTCGAAACGGTGAAGATCCTCACCGGCTTCACAATCGCGCACGCCATTACTTTGAGTCTGGCCGTTCTCGGCGTGATCCATGTGCCCTCCCGGCTGATCGAGCCGGCAGTTGCCCTGACGATAATGCTCGCGGCAGCGGACAATCTCTTCCCGATACTGCCGCCGTTGCGTTGGCACGTGGCGTTCCTCTTCGGACTGATCCATGGTCTGGCCTTCGCCGGTGTGCTGGGGCCGATGCAGCTGCCGCCGCTTCGTCTCGCTCTGGCCTTGGGGTGCTTCAATCTCGGCGTCGAGGCGGGACAGATATGCTTGGCGCTGCTGCTTGTCCCGATAGCCTTCCTATTGAGGCGGGAGCTTCTCTATCGGCGATTGGTCGTCCCGGCAGTTTCCTCGTCGGCGCTGGCGCTTGCCGGCGTTTGGCTAATGGATCGCCTCTTCGCGCTCGATCTGCTGTCTTTGTCACCGACAGCAATCGCGGCGTTGCGCTGAAGGAGAGCGCAGCGCTGCCCGCTTGAAGCCTTGCTGCTCGCGGGGTGAGGCGTCAAGATGGGCCAAAAGCCCGGCACCGAGCGGACACATCCGATGGAACGAATGTCGCAATCACCGCTTGCGACCTATCTGGCGCATCTTGAGAAGGGTGAGCTGGCGTATCAGTGGAGCCCGGAGGCGAACCGGGCGGTCTTTTTCCCCCGTGTACTCTGCCCGTTTACCGGCAGCCACCGGCTCGAATGGCAGGTCAGCGCCGGGCTCGGGGCGGTCTATGCGACGACCGTCATGCATCCGCGCGAGGGCGCACCCTATAACGTCGCGCTGATCGATTGCGACGAAGGCTTCCGGCTGATGAGCAGGGTCGAGGGCATTCCACCCGAGACCGTGAAGATCGGCATGCGCGTCAAGTTTAGCGTTCACCGCCCCGGCGGCGACGAGCCGCCCTACCCCGTTTTTACGCCACTGGAGGGCGCATAATGGACGGGCTGCAGCGCGGCGCGGTCGCCATCGTTGGCGTCGCCGAATCCGATCTCGGCGCCGTCGCCCGCGACATGAGCCCGATCGACCTGATGGCGGAAGGCATTCACCGGGCGCTCGGCGATTGCGGGCTCCAGTTGCGCGATATCGACGGCCTGCTGTGCGCAACGGCGCAGAGCCGCACCTCCGGCCTCAATCTCGCCGAATATCTCGGGATTTCGCCCGCCTTCATCGACACGACGATCCTTGGCGGCTCGTCCTTCATGTTTCATGTCGCGCATGCGCAGGCGGCACTGCAGTTCGGCCTCTGCAGGGTCGCGGTCATTGCCTATGGCAGCACGCAGCGCACGATCGGCCGTCGCCAGGCCTCGGTGCGCGAATACAATCCCTACGAAACGCCGTTCCGCCCGTTCCTGCCCTCGACCGCCTATGCGCTTGCCGCGTCGCGTCACATGCATCAATACGGCACGACGCGCGAGCAATTGGCTGCCGTTGCGGTGGCGGCGCGCGAATGGGCGCTGCTCAACCCGGTCGCTTGGGAGAAGAAGCCGCTGACGGTCGCCGAGGTATTGTCGGCGCGGATGATCAGCTATCCGTTCACGGTGCGCGATTGTTGCCTTGTGACCGACGGCGGCGGGGCCATTGTCATGACCACCGCCGAGCGCGCGCGATCGCTGAGAAAGCCGCCGGTCTATGTCCTCGGCTGCGGCCAGGCCATCACCCATGCCAACATCTCGAGCATGCCGGATCTGACGGTCACCGGCGCGCTGCCGTCGGGCCGCGCCGCTTACGAGATGGCGCGGCTGGGTCCGAGCGATATCGACGTCGTCGAGCTCTACGACGCGTTTACGATCAACCCGATCCTCTTCCTCGAGGATCTCGGCTTCTGTCCGAAGGGTGAGGGGGGTGCTTTCGTGTCCGACGGCCGGATCGCGCCGGGCGGCAGCTTGCCCGTCAATACCAACGGCGGCGGCCTTTCTTATTGCCACCCCGGCATGTACGGGCTGTTTCTGCTGATCGAAGCGACACGGCAATTGCGGCGTGAGTGCGGCGCCCGCCAAGTCGCCGACTGCGAGACCGCGATCGCCCACGGCAATGGCGGCGTCTTGTCATCGCAGAGCACCGTCATCCTCGGCATGCAATCCACGATTTGAAGGGAGACAGGAATGCCCGAAGACACA